>JAGGWR010000120.1 GCA_021163445.1 Candidatus Tharpella aukensis | reverse complement strand
TTTTCAGTGGGGACACTTTTCTGGAAGAAAATGACATTTGCTTTGACGCCCTGGCTGTAGGGGGTGAAGGTGCCATTGGGTAGACGTAAAACCGTATGCACGTTGCAATCTTCCATCAGGTATTTAAAAACCTCTCCGGCCTCATCGGAAAAGAGGACGTTGTCAGGCAAAACCATGGCCGCCCGGCCACCGGGTTTGAGAATGGTGACGACATGCTGGATGAAATTGAGCTGTTTATTGCTTGTGGAGACCGTGAAATCATCTCGTACCGGGGCCTGGTTGGCGCCTTTGGTGCCAAACGGCGGATTTGTCAGAATGCAGTCGTAACGTTCGCCACGATCCGGCTCATAGATACTGTCGCCGAGGTAAATCTGAGGTTCAAGACCGTGGAGAAAAAGGTTCATCAATGCCAATCGGCGGGGGCGGGGAACCAGTTCTTGACCAAAGTAGGTCTGCTTGTTGATACGAAGAACATCTTTGCGAACTAAAGCACCTTTAGTAATCTCCATCAGCCATTCATAGGCAAACATTAAAAACCCGGAAGTCCCGCAGGCCGGATCACATATTTTATACTCTTTGGCGATTCGAGGATCCGGCTGCATAACCCTGACAATGGATTTGATGAGCACTCTGGGAGTAAAATATTGGCCCGCTCCTTTTTTGCCCTCGGCGGCCGATTTTTCCAGTAATCCTTCAAAGGCAGCCCCCTTGACATCGACTTCCATGGAGGACCAATCCACTTCATCAATCATATTTATAACTTTTTTCAAATTGACCGGGTTGGTGAAACGGGGCATGGCTTGGGTGAAGATGTCACCCAAAATACCTTCCGAATCACGCAGGTTCCGTAGTATCTCACTGTAATGGTCGAGCAGCTCCGTGCCGGATAGTAACAGCAGACTGCTCCAGTTATACTTTTCGTTGATCTCAACCCCTTTTTCATCGGCCATCTTGAGAAAAAGAAGATAGGTTAATTGCTCGATGTAATCACCATAGTCGATACCATCATGGCGTAAAGTATGGCAAAAGCCCCAAAGTTTATTAACAATATCAGACATATTTTTTCCTTGATCTCGGTTTACGAATTAAGCGGCAAGAGCTTCGTTCAACTCATTTATCAGTTCTTTAAGCTCATTTCCGAAAACTTTTCTGGCTTTTCCGAGTCCTCCATGGCGGCCAAAAACCGGCATGAGGGCAAAATCTTCCTCGACAATTGCCAGATTTTCAATCAGGTGTTCTTTTATATAGGCCAGCCAGGTGAGCTGTTCCTGGTTGAAGCTTTTTGTCCCGATTATTTTTTGCAGTGCCATTTCAACCCGTTCCGGTGCGCTTAAGATGGGTACCTGAATATTGGCGGCATGTTTGATCATGGAGATGATGTCGGCCAGAGGTTTTTGATGAACCAGGCCATATCCTTTTTGCAGCTCTTTTTCCGGGAAGTCGTTTTTTCGTAATTGATTACGCAGCTCTTCCAGAACATCCGTGTTCCAACTTTTGGGTCTGGAGAGAAGAATTTCAATCGCTTCAATATGCTCGGGATTCTCTTTGACAAATTTATCGAAGATTTTCAGATAATCTTCCGGTTTCCGGTAGTCACCGCCAGCCCGGAACATGACCTCGTCTTCGACCTCATCAACGATGTCATAGCCTTTGAAAAACACCTTTTTAGGCCGGGGATAGTTGACTAGAAGATCCTGGAAATCTTTATTCCGTAGAAGCTTCATGGTTTCGGTGAAATGTTTGTCGAGATTTTCTTTGAGTTTATCGGTGTACTCTTTTAAATTGCCATCGGGCATATAGTGGGCGAATCTTTCCCGGGCTTCGGCTCCGATACTTTTTTCAATCCGCCGGAGCCTTTTTATCAGTACATTTGTATTGTAATCTCGATCCCGATTGTCGTAGATTCGTTCGATGATTTCAGGTAAGGGAACCGTAGTTTTTTGCAGGCCGACATTAAAATCAGTGGCGTCTTTGAAATAGTTAATCAAGGATCCGTCAAAACAGTCGAATATAGTAAACTTCTCCTTGTTGATCTCAGGGCACAAACGAGTACCCCGCCCCAGCATCTGCACCCAGAGGATCCGGGATTTAACCATGCGCATGAAGACCACCATTTCAATTGCCGGGATATCGACACCCGTTGTCAGCATATCAACGGTTACGACAATTTTTGGTTCCGGCCGGTTCCGAAATTGGCGGATTTTCTGCAGAGGTCTGTCTACGGTCGGACTGCCCGTGATTTTTACGACAAAATCATCACCTTTCGCGAAAATTTCTTTGCAGGTTCGGACAACTTCATCGGCATGGGAAGTGTGCGGCAGGTCATTGACGGCAAATATTAAAGTCTTGGGAAAGCGTTGGTACTCTTTTTCGTGCAGATCAGTATATTTTTTGAGGGCGTTGATAATCTTTCGGGTGCTGTCAGGTGAGGTTATCTGTTTTTCAATCTCGCTGGCCGCAAACTCCCGCTCATCTTCAAGGTCATCTAATTTTTCGGCACCGGTTTCGGTATCAATTTCGCCAACCAGTTCACCTGCTTTCAAGAATGCGCCCTTGATGTGAATGTCGGAGCTGATTTTCACCGCATCATAGTCAACCAGGTAGCCATCTAAGACTGCCTGTTCAGTACTGTATGAAAATACCTTGTTTCTGAACATGGCTAACGAGTGGGTCGCCGGTGTTGCCGTCAGGCCGATTTTTACGGCATCGAAATAATCTAAAACATATTTCCATGTGCCCGTCTCTTTAGCCGAGTAGCCCCGGTGGCACTCGTCCGCAATAATAACATCAAAAGCATGAATCGGAATGTCGAGTTTATCTGCATCTAAATCGTAATCAAAGTCTTTCAGAGCCTCTTTGCCCAACAGATTAATGGACATTCTCTGAATCGTAGAGACGTAGATATATGTGTGTTTCTCCTGGGGATTTGTCAAATATTCTTCCGGTAGTACTTTAGGGTCAAACTTAACATCTTCGTCGAAGTCTTCCCGTCTGAATTTTTGGCTGTAGACCTCGTAGTCTTTATCCAACTTTAATCCTTCAGGGGTTTCGAAAGCTGCGATAGAGGCAACTGTTTGGGCGGCTAACACCCTTCTGTCAACCAGGAAAAGTACTCTTTTGGCATAGCCGGATTTTAATAAACGATAGATGGATGAAACCATTGTAAAGGTTTTACCTGTACCGGTAGCCATGGCCAAAAGCATCTTCTTTTTACCATCAATCAGCGCCTGCTCAATTTCTTTAATAGCGTTTATCTGGTAGGGTCTTAAGCGTGTAATTGTGTTAATCGGTTTATCGAGAAACCAATTCTCGGCGCTTTGCGTATCGCGGTTGAATTTATCGAGCAGGGCCTGTGGAGAATGAAAGTTACTCAACCGGTAGGAGGTGTTCTCTTTTTTTCGTATATCAAGATGAAATATTATCTCGCCGTTAGTTGAATAGAGGAACGGTACTGTGTATGTCCGCCATTTACCAATGGTGTCGGGTACGCTCTGGGCATATCGTTTTGCTTGTTCAAGCGCATTTTCCGCACCCACGGCGATTTTTTTTGCCTCAATTATACCAAGCAGTTGCCCTTTAACAAATAGAGCATAATCGGCCGGCCCGGTTTCTGTCGGATATTCTTCGACGGCATGGGCTTCAAGATTGGCAGTGTCCAATCCGTCTACATGGGGGATTATTTGCCAATTCAACAAGGAAGAGTTAAGCTTTGCGTCAATTCTCTGTTTTCTGGTGGTCTTCTCTGATTCAGTCATAAGCGCCTGCTGTTTTTTGACGTCATATTCCGGGGTTGTCTATATTTAGAAGATCAATTGGCGGCGACTTGTTGGTTCCTCTGCCCACCCGTTGTTGGAATCCTTTTTCAGTTAGGGTTTTGAGGGTGTATTGGATTGTGCGAATCATGATACAATAACGAGCAACAATGCGCAACTTTATAGTGATATTTAGCTAAATAGTTACGATCTTTATTGTGTATTGTTGCGTAGCCAAATCAAGAATGTTCTCTTTGTGGTCATGTTGTCGGCGAGCAAGGATTTTGGAAAGTTCTTTTTTTTTGCTGGTGGATAGTATAACAACCTCCGAGGCTAAAAAATTTCGGAGAGCCTTCTCAGATAACCTTCCGGTTGACTAATTTTAAAGGATAAAGGGTTTACAACGAGATGCCCAAATGTTTTTCTTGGTGGCTGGAGATTGCTCTGTTTCAATTATGGCGTGATTGGAGCAAAAAAAGTCGCTATCGTGAAGTTGCAAAAATTTGTCTGCCGCTGGTCACAGGTATGGCCGCGACAACGGTTATGGAGTTTACTGACAGGATTTTTCTTTCTCATTATAGTATTGCCGCTCTTTCTGCAGTTGTTCCGGCTGGAGTTACGGTCTTTCTGGTTCTCTGTTTTTTGGGTGGGATTGCCAGCTATATCGCTGTGTTTATTGCTCAGTATCATGGCGCGGGCCAGCCGGAAAAGATTGGATCAGCCTTATGGCAGGGGATCTTTTTTACCCTTCTGTCAGGTGTAGTTCTGATTTTTATCGCAACCTTTGTCACAACTCCTCTTTTTAATCTAGTTGGCCATAGTCCTGAAATTCGTCTTCTTGAAGAGCAGTACTTTAAGATTCTCTGTCAGTGGGGTGTATTGCATGTGGCCATCCAGACTCTTTCCGGATTTTTTACTGGCAGAGGTATGACTCGGCCGGTGATGATAGCAAATATTTTGGGCATGCTGGTAAATATCCCCTTAAATTACGCCCTGATTTATGGCGTGTGGGGGCTGCCTGAACTGGGTATTCGAGGGGCAGCTATGGCCACGGTTGTCTCTTGGGGAGTGGTGGTTTTATGTCTGCTGCCGGCAATTTTCTCTAAGCCTTTCAGGCGGGAGTATAAGCTGTTTGAGACTATGGCACTCGATCGGGAGATCTTGCAGAGACTCCTTAAATATGGTGTGCCGAGTGCCTTGCAGTTTAGTCTTGATATTTTTGCGTTCACCTTTTTTATTCTTATGGTTGGACGCATGGGGACGGTACCTCTGGCGACAACGAATATCGTGATTTCAATTAGTTCTCTGGCTTTTATGCCGGCGCTCGGTTTTTCTTTCGGAATTAGCAGTATGACGGGTCAGGCCCTGGGTAAGGGGCGACCCGAAGAGGCCCGGTCGGCCGCATGGAGCGGCATTCATCTACTTCTTATATACACCGTTCTGCTTGATGCTTTATTTATTTTTGCCCCTGAAACCATCATCTCTCTCTTTATGAACAAGGGGGAGATGGGAGGGAATTACGATGAAATTCAACAGATGGGGGAGATTATTCTAAGGTTGGTGGCAATCTATATTCTGCTTGATGTTTTTTATATGATTTTTGCGTCAGTCCTTAAAGGTGCTGGCGATACCCGTTTTCTTCTTTTCGTAATTTTAGGAGTAACCTTGATCTGCATGATTATCCCACTTTTTGTGGGCATCACATATTTCGGGATGGGAATTTATTCAGCTTGGAGCTGTGTCGTTTTATTTATTGCAACCCTCAGTATCTTGATATCCTGGCGCTACAAAGGTGGGAAGTGGGAACGGATGTTGGTTATTGAAAAGGGATAACCAATATCTAGTTTGGGTTCAAGGGTGATTCTTTTTTTATTACCACGATTTGTAATATGACTCAACTTTCTGACTTGAGTTAACTCATTGATATTTAAAATAAAAGAAATATGAAGGCTGTTTGTACTGCAGTTTTTCTCTGCGTCTCTGCGGAGGAAAAAAGAGTTTTCCGCAGAGACGCAGAGAATGGCAAAATGAAATCAAACCCAGAATAATACATTAAAGCTATAAAATCAGACTGTTACGACTGTTATTTTTTTGCGCCTAAAGGGATAATATAGGGCATTGCCGGGGCGTTGACTACGAGCAATCGAGTTTGATCATCAATCGAAAGACCGGCGACTTTGAGGTTTGACATGCCGGGAAAGTTCAGGAAAGGTGCAGGTATTGGAGCCCGAGCCACCTGGGTTTTGGTCTTGATATTGTAGACAGTGACAAATTTCTGAGTCACATCGGTACAGGCAACTAAAGGACTATGAGCGCCGATCACAACTCCGGTAACCTGGTTTTTATTATCAAATTCCGGGGACACTTTATTTAATTATGATTTTGAATGGCCCTGAATTGGAATTGTAAATTTGATTTCGGCAATCTAAGAGGCAAATGGGGGCAGGTTTGTTTAAGGCTATTTTAATCCCTTTTTCTCTAATCAGATTTATTAATGGGGAGCAATTATTTTTATTAAACCTGTCCAGCCCGATAAGGAATGACTCAATCTTTGAATTTATTTTTTTTGTCAATTGCCAGATTCTTCCAATGATGAAATCGTTGTCAGCATCCTTGTTATTCGTGACAATTATTAAATCAATATCACTGTCGTCTGTCTCGGTTTCTGAAGAATAACTGCCATATAAAAATGCCTTTTCAACAGTGCAATATATCTTTTTAATAACTCTATAATTTCTCTTTTACCCATTGTAACAACTTTTTTGTTTGGTTAAGATAAAGTTGAACTTTTTCTTTTTTAGGGATAATCGGATCGTAGTCTGGATATCTACCCTGGAGCTGGTATTTCATCAATATAAGAATCTCCGAGAATGACTTGGAGTCGATAAAGTTGAAAACGGCCAGAGAGGGGATGCCCGGCAGCTGGCGATTGAAGAGCATGTCTCGGATCGGTCAGTAATTCCTCATTTTATTAATACAGGAAACCAAATAGCCACAGAGGGATTGAGCTGGAGGTTGCCTGGAGCTGATCGTCTTTAACCAGGAATGCCGGGCCGGCAGCTGTTTTCAGTTGTTTTCTTTTCTTGCCGGAGCCGCCAATTTCAAAAATGGTATCACGACACTGATAATCACCAATATTTTTGCTGTAACGAACAGTCTCGCCACAATTTTGCAGCATTGTGATAAAAAAAAGTTCGCGCAATGTGCCTTGGTTTACTGGATACCCTAATGTTGCCGTCACTCCATTTAAAAGGCTGGTGTTGTCAATAAAAACTTTTGCCGGTTTTCTTATAAGAGCAGCTCCTTTTTTATCAGCAAAAACCATACGTACCAAACCCGTCTCTTGAAGAATTCCCAGGTAATGCATCGCAGTCTTACTGTCAATCGAGAGACTTTTAGCCAAATTGTAGGCATTTATCTCTCCCGGCGGGATTGTGCATAAATAATGTAATATCTGTTTGAAAACATGGAGGTTTGCGGTTTTTAATCGATAATAGACCGCGATATCTGCAAAAATTGTCTTCTCAATAATATTGTTAATTTTTTCGTAATAGAGCTCTTTTGCTTCAAAAATGAAAGGATAGTAAGCTGTTTTGAGGTATTCCTGAAAATGTCCTTTAAGCCGGGGGAAATTGCCGATTTCCGCAGATAATTGTTTCCGGTTAAGGATAATTGTGTCCAGATCCAAAGCCGGAAATTCTGTCCCCGTGGTAAAATTTAAATACTCTCTAAAGGACATTCCATGTAACTTATACATAGTCGCCCGGCGAGATAAATCATAAGATCCTTTAATAATATCCATACTTGAGCTTCCGGAAAAGACGACGGTTACATCTGGAAACGAGTCATATACATTCTTTAATTCCTGGTTCCAACGCTCATATTTATGGGCTTCATCAATAAAAAAAAGTTTAATATCTTCTGTTTCATACTGTTCTCTAATAAAATCAAAAAGGGTCGTATTGCTAAAATAGATATTGTCTGCCGACACATAAAAGGTAGAATGAATATTCAGATTTTCCTTAATATACTGGAGTAAAAGAGTTGTTTTACCGGTGCCTCTGGGGCCTGCCAAGCCAATAAGGCGGTTGGATAATTTGAATGTTGGATATAGATAACGTTTGCTCTCTATATCTAACGTATCTACAAGGCGGTGAAAAATCGAACGCAAAACTTCGGGCATACTTGGTCTCCATTTTTTATCTTGAGCTGTCGTAATGTTTGGAACATACTCTTAATATAGATAAGATATCATAGAGTCTATTCCTGGTCAAGTATAAATGTTCAGTCGAAGTTTCAATAAAAAAGCGAGAAACTCAGGGTTTTAGTTGATTAATGCAGTTCCATGCTAAAATCGTAGTTTCAGACCGTTCATAGTTGTCATCGCCTCCATAACAGAGATACGATTGATCGGCATCGTCACCCGCTGGTTTTGGCTATTGACAGAATCATTCGACTCCGGTATCTTTTCTGATAGTTTTTTCTCCAGGCTAAATCGTTTGTCGTTGAATGATGATGCCGCAGTATTTTCTATTTCCGAGACGTAATCAAGAGGTTAAAAATTATGATTAAGCCGATTGGGGTTATCTGTTCGCCCTTTAAAGATCTTGAGAAGATGCCGATTCAACCTAAAAGTGCGGTTGGAAAGGTGGGCCGAGTTGTAGTCGACGATGAGTATTTAAATGGCCTGCAGGATCTGGAAGGTTTCAGTCATATCTACTTGATCTATCATTTCCATGAATGTCGAAAAACCAAGCTGAAAGTAATCCCTTTTATGGATGTCGTTGAAAGGGGTGTTTTTTCCACAAGAGCTCCGGTTCGGCCAAATCATATCGGTTTGTCGATTGTCCGGTTGCTGGAAGTTAAGGGCAATACTCTGATTATTGAAGGGGTTGATATTTTGGACGGCACGCCGCTGCTCGATATCAAGCCCTATGTGGCAAAATTTGATCAGGTAACGTTATCTCAAGATGGTTGGATCAAAGCTAGTCAAGAGGAGGTTGCTGGGAAAAGATCAGATTCTCGTTTTCAGTAGATTTCAGGTGGTTCCGTGAAGTGGTTATTCAACGTAAGCATTCAACTCTATCTTGAGAGCGTCTTGCCGATATCCAAGGATTTTAAAAATTGTTGAGAATGATTGAACGGTTGTACCAGGTTTTTGCTTTGCGTCGTCGTTTGTTAGCCGGGGTTGTTTTTTTGCTCTTGGTTGGTGGTTGGTTGGCGTTTAGTCGTCTCCCTTTTACGACTGATGTGGCGGCCCTTTTACCGGATCGTGGCAGTCGGGCGGTGGCTGATTTTCGGTTGTTGGCTAAAGCGCCACTGGCCCGGCGGGTGGTGTTGCGATTGCGAGCCGGTTCAGATGTGGAGCCGGCGCAGCTTTTTAAGGCGGCTGATGATTTGGCGGCCCGGCTCCAGCCGCCGCTTTTTAGCCGGGTGATCCGGGGCCCGGGCAGTGGTGGCGAGGAGTTGTTGCTTTCTTTTGCCTTAACCCGGTGGGCCAATTTGTTCAACCAAAGTGATTACGATCTTATCCGGGCGCGTTTGGCTCCGGATAAGATTGAGGCCGCTCTGCAGAAAGCCTATCTCAATCTTTTGCAGCCCGCCGGATTTTTGCAAAAAGGGATGATTCTGGCCGATCCCTTAGAATTTCGCAATCTCATGTTTCCCCGGCTCGCCTCACTAAATCCACTCGGCAAAGCCCGAGTCGTGGACGGTCATTTTTTGAGTGAGGATGGTCGTGAGACCATGCTTTTGCTTGAAACCCCGATCGGAATTACCGATTTTAAAGGTTCGCAGCGGCTTTTGCAAGAACTTGACGCGGCGGTAAAAGAGGTGGTGCCGGCAGGGATTGTTGTGGTGCCGCTCTGCGGCCACGCCTATACGGTTGCCAATGCGACTACCATTCAACGCGATATGGTGGTGGTAATAAGTGCTTCATTGGTGGCGTTGTTCCTGGTTTTTCTGATTTTTATGCGTCGTCGCCGCGCCCTTCTAGTTTTTTTGTTACCGGTTGCGATTTTGGGGCCGGCACTGGCGCTGACGGGTCTGATCGAGGGGTCGATTTCGGTGATTACGGTCGGTTTCGGTGCGGTTTTGCTCGGCGTGACTATTGATTACGGCCTGCATCTCTATTTTGCTTTGGAAAATCGAGCCCGGCGGCCGGGGTTGATTGTTGCAGCTTTGGCCGCGCCTTTGCTTGGGGCCGGTTTGACCACGATCGGGGCTTTTTCGGCTCAGCTTTTTTCGGCTCTGCCGGGTCAGCGCCAATTAGCGTTTTTTGCGATTTTCGGGGTTTTTCTTGCTCTGATTCTTTCGCTATTAGTCTTGCCTCATTTTTTGGCGTGTGATGAGAGTGGATCGGAGATTTTGCCGGATATTCCGGAAAAGAGAGTAGTTAGATTTCGCGGTCAAACGGCCTGGATAATTGTCGGGGTCTGGGCTCTTTCTCTGGGCTTTTTAGCTTGGTCGGCGGTCGGGGTGCGTTGTGTCGGCGACCTTCGTGAAGTAAATCTGGTACCGCAAAGTTTACGGGATGCCGAAAATGAGCTTAAATCGGTCTGGGGTGAGGTTCGCGGCCGGGCTCTGGTTTTTGCACAAGGCCGTGATCTTGAGGAGGCTTTGCAGGTCAATGATCGACTTTATAGTTTTTTACGCCGGGAGTTTGCCGCAGCCGAGATCGTCAGCCTGGCTCCGGTTATGCCTTCGCAAAGTCGCCAAAGAGAAAATCGCCAAAATTGGCAGGCTTTCTGGACAATTGAGCGTTTGTCCGATTTGCGTCACAATATCTCTTTAGCGAGTCGCAATACCGGTTTTTCAGAGACCGCTTTTACCCCTTTTCTGACAACCCTGACCAGTGAACCACCATTTTTGACCCAATCTTTCTGGCGGCGGGCCGGTTTTTCCTCTCTTTTTGATGCAACTATTGAAAAAGATGCCGCCGGGGTCACAATTTTGACTCTGGTTCCGGATGGGCCGAAGTTGGGGGCGCTGTTTTCTGGGGCTGTCCAAATTCCTGCTGGTGTGCATCTGGTTTCGCCGCAAGCTTTCAGCCGAGTGGTGAGTGCGGCAATTGCTCAGGATCTGCGCCAATTTATTATCTTGGCTCTGATTGTGGTGAGCTTTATTCTGCTGGTTTTGTTGCGCAATCTCTATCAGGTAGTACTGGCCCTTTTGCCGGTTTTAGCCGGTCTTTTGTCGATGTTCGGGATTATGGGGCTTTTGGGGCTCTCTTTTAATCTCTTTAATTTGGTCGCCGCCATTCTGATTATCGGCCTGGGCGTTGATTACGGGATTTTTATGGTCTACCGTCTTTTTCGCGGTAGTGATGCGGCCACGGAGAAGGCCGTGCTGGTCTCCGGTTTAACCACGCTGGCCGGTTTCGGGGTTTTGGTTTTGGCCCGGCACCCGGCCCTGCACTCAATCGGTTTAACGGTTTTGCTCGGGGTTGGCGGGGCTCTGCCGACCGTTCTTTGGGTGCTTCCGGCATTGGCTAGTTTGAAAAATAGTGACTAAATAGTGGCCACCATTTTTCTATTCAGCCTTGTCCAAGTGAACGTCCATTTGCGGATAGGGGATGCTGATGCCAGCGTCATCAAACGCCAATTTAACTTTCTCCGTCAGGTCAAAATAGACATCCCAATAGTCGCTTGATTTGACCCAGGGCCGAACATGAAAATTAACGCTGCTGTCACCGAGTTCGCCAACAACAATCTGAGGGGCAGGATTTTTCAAAACACGTTCATCCGCAATTGAAATTTCTGTCAGGATATCTTTAGCTTTGCGGATATCGTCATCATAACCGATGCCAAACATCAGATCAACGCGGCGAGTCGGCAGGGATGAGAAATTGGTGATATTGCCACCGTAAATACTTCCGTTGGGAATGATTACTTCACGGTTGTCGGGAGTTTTCAGCATCGTGCTGAAGATACTGATATTTTCGATAACGCCCATGGTGCCGCCGGCTTCGACAAAATCACCAGCTTTAAAAGGGCGGAAAATGATCAACATGACCCCGGCTGCAAAATTCTGCAGGGAGTTTTGCAGGGCCAGGCCAACGGCCAGGCCCGCCGCACCCATTAAGGCAATTAGTGAAGTTGTATTGACATTTAATTGATCGAGTGCCGCGACAATAACAAAGAG
>JAGGWR010000036.1 GCA_021163445.1 Candidatus Tharpella aukensis | reverse complement strand
GCGAGGACAAAAAAAGCTGAGAGTCCGAGCCAAGGAGCGTGGAGATTAGCTTTGCCCTGGGCCAGGAGCTCGCCGAGTGAGGGTGATCCCGGCGGCATCCCGAAACCTAAGAAATCAAGTGAGGTCAGGGTCGTAATTGAAGCATTTAAAATAAAGGGGACGAAAGTTATGGTCGCAACTATAGCATTGGGCAGGAGATGACGGGACATTATCGTCAAATCACCGGCACCTAAAGCTTTGGCGGCGCGAACATAATCAAGGTTGCGGCCGCGCAGAAATTCGGCACGGACAACGCCAACCAGACTCATCCAGGAGAAGAGGAGCATGATGCCAAGGAGCCACCAAAAATTGGGCTGAACAAAGCTCGAAAGAATAATCAAGAGGTAGAGAACCGGCAGGCCCGACCAGATCTCCATAAAACGCTGGCCTAAAAGATCAATTTTGCCCCCGTAATAGCCCTGCACGGCCCCGGCGGCAACCCCGACCAGAGAACCAAAAAAGGTCAAACAGAGGCCAAAAAGTACCGAAACCCGAAAACCGTAGATCAAGCGGGCGACAACATCGCGCCCTTGATCGTCGGTTCCGAGCCAGTTGGCGAAACTTGGCGGGGACGGGGCCGGAACCTCAAGTTCATAATTGATTGTATCGTAATAGTAGCGAATCGGCGGCCAGACTATCCAGCCATTTTTTTCCTCAATCAAATCAACCAGATAGGGATCACGATAATCGGCTTCGGTGGCAAATTCTCCGCCAAAATCGGTCTCGGCATAGGAGACCAAAACCGGACAAAACAATTCCCCCTGATAAGCAATCAGCAAAGGCCGGTCATTAACCAGCAATTCAGCGCCTAAACTGACCGTGAAGAGGAGCAGAAAAAGCCACAGTGACCAATATCCGCGCCGATTCGCAACAAATCGCTGCCACCGCCGCCGGTTGACCGGGTTCAATTTAATCTCAGGTAAAACTCTCATAATTCTATAAAAAACGTAGGGGCAGAATCTATTTCTGCCCTGTTTGATTCATTTGGGGTGAATATGGAATCTGTGTTACGGGCGGATATGGAATCCGCCCCTACATTTAAATGGTGCTGTTTATCCATTTCATTAACCAGTCAACTCAGTCGCCAACAACTCACTTTGTTCCAATACCCGATCCGCTTCGATCCGCGCAACATCGGGTGGATAGCCATACCGCATCAACACTTTTTTAACCAATAATCGCAGTTTTGCTTTTACATCTGCTCGTTTGTCCCAATCAACCGTGGCATTTTTTCTGATGATATCAACAATCAAATGGATCAATTCCTTCATTTTATTATCTTCCAGATATTGCGTAGAACTATTTTGCGAGAGAATCGAATAAAAAGCATATTCCTGTGGCGTTAAACCCAGCTCGTCTGCTTTATGATCCTCAAGCTTCATTTCTCTGGCGATATCAGAAAGCTCTTTAATGACTTGAGCCGTATCAATTTGATTGTTGTGATAGCGTTTAATTGCGGCTGCGAGCATTTCTGAAAACTTTTTCCCTTGTACCCTGTTTTTGCGCTTTCTGATTTTAACTTCATCATTCAACAGTCTTTTGAGCAATTCAAAAGCGAGATTTGCATGCTCCATATTTTTAACTTCAAGCAGAAACTCGTCCGACAAAATATCCAAAGAAGGGGCACTTACTCCTGCTGCGGCAAAAATATCGATAATCCCATCACTACTTAAAGCATCATCTACAATCTGCCGGATCGCCGTATCAACCTGAATATCTGTTTTCCCACCACCGGCACCGCCTGATTGCATAAATTTATTAATTCTTGCTTTAATAGCTTGAAAAAAGGCGATTTGATCTTTAATTATTTCAGACTCATAACTTGGTACCGCCATGACGTACAATTTTGATAAAGCGGTCACTTCGGCGATAAAACGTTCCTTGGTTTTTTCATCTTTTAAAATGAAATTTTGCGCCGCCAACAATATTTTCAACTTTTCACCGGTTGGGGCAACAAAATATTGTTCGGTGTCAAAGCCATGAAACATCTGCGTAACAACCTCAAATTTGGCATTCATAGCAGCAATAATTTCGCTCACATCGGGGGCAACACTCCCTTGCCCACCACTAGCGGTATAATCCTTCATCGCCGAGCGCAAATCCTGCCCGATCCCAATATAATCAACAATCAATCCACCCGGTTTATCCTTATACACCCGGTTAACTCTGGCGATAGCCTGCATCAAGGCCGCGCCCTGCATTTTTCTGTCAATATAGAGGGTATGCAGTGGCGGTGCATCAAAGCCGGTCAGCCACATCGAATGGACAATCACCAGCTGCAACTCATCATGACTGTCTTTGAGCCTGATCGCCAAAAGCTGACGATCTTTTTTATTGGTATGATGGGGTTGAAAGCTGGCAGGATCATCAGAGGCACTGGTCATCACCACTTTGATGGCTCCTTTAGCCAAATCAGCATGATGCCATTTAGGTTTTATCTTGATAATCTGCTCATATAAATCGACCGCAATCTGGCGAGTCATACAGACAATCATCCCCTTGCCTTCAAACACCTCCTGGCGGGCTTCAAAATGGGAGACAATATCCTTGGCAACAT
>JAGGWR010000108.1 GCA_021163445.1 Candidatus Tharpella aukensis | reverse complement strand
CGGCTAGAGATGATGTTGAGATAAATGATATTGACCTTCTCATAATTAAAGAAGATACTCCAGATCTTGGTTCGGAACGTATTCGTCAACTTTATAGACTGGTGGATACGGATCTTCCGGTTGATTATATTGTTTACCGGCCCAAAGAAGTCGCCGAACGACTTTCATTGGGCGATCCTTTTATTGTCGATATTTTTAATGAAGGGAAAGTGTTGTATGGCTGACGTGGTTATAGCAGGAGTACTGCGGAACATGCCCACGCCGCTACCGAGAAAATCCGCGAAATAGTATACAATCATCTCAACCTTTGACTTAAACCCGAAAACTACTTGCTTTTCCACTCAAAGACATATAGCAGCCCCAGTTCCCAAAGGGAAATACAGCAAGGTTGATGTTGTTAGTGCCCGCGCACTAAACAAACATTTGCGCCAGCAAATCCTACAAGAAGCTGTGACCTTATAGTTATGGTCTGGGATACGACACAAAACCATCTTGAAGTTTTGCATCGTGCTCTGGAAAGATTTCGAATTTGAACATACGATTATTTGGTTCAGCTATCAGTGAGAACTCAAAGGGACAGACTTGATTGCTCTGAAAACTTATATATTGACAAAAGCAATCGAGTCTGTTGATTGGTATAGATGATGTAGGTGAGCGTGGGACCCCTGAAGAATTTAGATGAATTCACAATGGAGCAATAGATGAGTAAGGTGTCCCCGGAATTACCTGCGGAATTACGCCGGAATTACGCGGAATTACGAGAACCTCGTACGATTGAGGATTAATTTTTTATGGATGAACTAAAAAGTATACGCTGGCAGCAGCGCTTTTATAACTTAAAAAGAGCGTTCGCCCAGTTGCAGCGAGGATTGGCAATTGAGAAGCCAAGCGATATTGAGCAGCAAGGGATTATCCAGAGTTTTGAGTTTACTTTTGAGCTGGCCTGGAAAACCTTGAAAGACTACTTGGAGTCTCAAGGTGTGGCGTGTAATTTTCCGCGCGAAGTTATCAAACAATCATTTCATTACGAAATCATTATGCATGGGGATGTCTGGTTGGATATGCTCGGCAAACGGAATCTGCTGTCCCATACTTATGATGAGAAAGCAGCACAGGAGGCATACCGACTCATCAAGGATATCTATTTTTCAAAAATTGCGGCATTGATGAGCCGACTGCAAGGGGTAACTGATGGCGGCGCCAACGATTGACTTACCTGCTGATGCCATCCGGCAACTCGTCGATATTGTTTCATCCTATCCGGAGATAAATCGGCTTCTTGTCTTCGGTTCCCGGGCTCTGGGAAATGCCAAGGCCGGTTCGGATGTCGACCTGGCTGTTGTCGGGGAAAAGGTGACACCTCAAATTGTCACCGCAATCCATTACTATCTTGAGGAAGAAACAGTATTGCCATATTTTTTTGATGTTATTCATTTTGAGTCCATCGATAATCCTGCCCTGCGGAAACATATTATTAATCATGGCAAGATTATATATCAGAGATAATATTCTCATGTCGCATCGAACTAATCATATAAAATTTACTAACGGCACAAAATCACCGTCAAACCACAACATAGACAACAACCCTGATGTTTTCAAAAAATTAAAGAAACGCTGGAGCAACCAAATTGCCAAGCAACAGCATATCGCATCACAACGCAGGTCTGCACTACTTGACAACGGTACAAAAATATTTGAAAAATATTCGATCAAAAAAGTATTTCTTTTCGGATCAGTGCTCAAAAAGAAGTGCTCAAACAACTCCGACATCGACATTTTACTCATGCCACTTAATGATGATGATTACTGGAAGATTCGCTTTGATCTCGAAAAAGCTATTGGTTTTCCAATCGATATTTATTCCCAATCTGATGACCCACAATTTATAAAAAAAATCATGGAGCGCGGAGAAGTAATTTATGAAACATAACATAGAACTTCTTAGAGCAGATATCCTGAACGAACTTGACAAACTTGAACTAATCAGAAAAGAGCTTCAATTAGTAGCCGAAAAGTTTGAACTCAACAGTGAGCAAGTGCCCACCTATGATCGAGCTGCAATAGGATATTTCTTACACAACTTCTATAATGGCTGCGAAAATATATTTCACTCAATTGCAAAATTTTTTGAAAATGATCTTGCTCCCGACACATGGCATGCTGATCTTCTCAAAAGAATGAGACTCTCTATCCCAGGTTTTCGTCCAGCAGTAATCAATGAGAACCTCTATGTTATCCTGAACGACTTTCGCGGATTTAGACACATTTATCGCCATAGTTATGCTTTTGAACTAAATTGGGAACGAGAGCGAGCCGTAGCCAGGCAACTTGAGAAAACAACCAAAATGCTGACTCAACAAATACATGCTTTTTTAGCTCATCTTAACCACCTTTTATAAATTGTCTGTCAAACTGATCATGATATTAACTGACAGCGGCAGTCTTCAGAAAGAGGCCTTGTATGTATGATAATTTGATACTTTTAGAAATTTTAAAGCAAACCTCTGAGGCTTTTTCTTTTCTTTAGAATTTAATTTTACTCTGACCCCGTTTGTTTTCCGGCGTTTTCACTCTGACCCCGTTTGTTTTCGTTTGTTCTTAAGAAAATCCGCGAAATAGTATATAATCATCTCAACCTTTGACTTAATCCCGAAAACCACTTGCTTTTCCACTCAAATAAATATAGAAACCCCAATTCCCAAAGAGAAATACAGCAAGAAGGGACAAACTTGAATGCTCTGAAAACTAATATATTGACAAAAACAATAGAGTCTGTCCCTAATACTGCTGTAAAAAGAGGTCTCTGGTATTCGAAAATTGTAGTTAATAAATTTTTAGATGATGTAGGTGAGCGGGGAAATCTTGAAGAATTTTGATAAATTCACAATGGAACAATAAATAAGTAAGATGTCCCCGGGATTGGGCTCGAAAGGGGCTTAAAAAAAACAGTTACGAGAAACATTCTGCAAGGGGCCATACTTGTCGCTTAGAAGGCAAAGTTCGCTTCCTCTGACTGGAGTTGATTTGATGAATAAATCAAATTTATTAAATAAATTAAAAAACTATAAAAATGATAACGCACAAAAATATGGTATTTTGTCTATTGGTGTTTTTGGATCGTTTGCCAGAAATCAGGTGACAGAATCTAGTGATGTTGACATCGTTGTTCAAATAGAAACGCCCGACCCTTTTATTCTCGTCCATATTAAGGAAGATCTGGAAGCACAGCTACATATGCCTGTCGATATTGTAAGGTTTCGTGAAAAAATGAACCCTTTTTTGAGAAACCGGATAGAGAAAGAAGCCTTGTATGTATGATGATTTGATACTTTTAGAAGTTTTAAAGCAAACCTCTGAGGCTGCACAGAAAGTCATCAAACGGTTTGAGCCTGTGACTTCAGTAGATTATTTTACTAATTCTCCTGAGGGCATGGAAAAACTTGATGCTATCTGTATGGTTATTATAGCGATCGGTGAAAGCTTGAAGAATATTGACAAGATTACCGAGAAAAAGCTTTTGTCTCAATATCCGGAAATAGACTGGAAAGGCGCAAAAGGTATGCGAGATATTATCTCCCATCATTATTTTGACGTAGATGCTGAAGAAATTTTCTGGGTCTGTGAGAATAATATGAAACCGCTCGCTAAAACGCTAGAGAAAATTATTGGCAAGTTAAGTTCATGATAGTTGTCAGGGAGCTAAACGTGGTCTGTTTGACCCCATTTTTACCATCAAGCGTGATGAGTGGGAAACTATGAAATGATAAATGAGTAATGTGTCCCCGGAATTCGTGCCTAGATGATAATTTGATACTTTTAGAAGTTTTAAAGCAAACCTCTGAGGCTTTTTCTTTTCTTTAGAATTTAATTTTACTCTGGCCCCGTTTAATTTTACGTTTAATTTTTAATTCTGCGGAATTAGCCCCGGAATTAGCCGGAATTCCCCGTGTCCCCGGAATTCCCGTGATAAAATGCCAATAATTGGTTAAAACTTGATATGACAATAACTTTAAAAACTAACATTAAAACCCTGTCCAATATAATGCTATCAGTGATTTTGGGTCTTACAGTATTGACATCTATATTTTG
>JAGGWR010000137.1 GCA_021163445.1 Candidatus Tharpella aukensis | reverse complement strand
TTTCACATAACGAATATCATTATCCATATCCTTGCGACTTTATCCCTCTTTTTCCTGCTTAAATCATTATTTGATTTCATTTCTGGCGATTATCGCTCTTTTTCAGGAGATGGGCGGTTTACAACTTCGATTGTAATCTTGTCTACGGTCGGGCTTTGGGCCTTGAATCCGGTACAGACCAATGCCGTAACCTACCTGGTGCAGCGGATGACATCGATGGCCGCTCTCTTCTATTTTCTTGCTCTGGGATGTTATCTGCGCGGTCGGTCGGCCCATCTGCGAAAGGTTGACCATAGAAAAATTTTGCTATGGTACTTTTTGACTTCACTTTTCGCAATCTGCGGTCTCATGTGTAAGGAGAATACCGTAACCCTGCCGGTGGTGATAGCTCTGGTTGAGTTTCTCTTTGTTTGTGATGGTTCCGTGTCAATATTCTTAAAGAAGTACAGAGTGGTGTTGATCCTAGCAATATTGGTACTGCTGCCGATTATTTACTTCAAATTGCCGGGGTTTCTGGAGGGGTATGGCAGACGTCATTTTACACTTTCCGAACGACTGCTTACGGAATTAAGGGTGGTCTTATCATATATATTCATCCTTCTGTTACCCCTGCCGCGTTTTCTCAATCTGGAACATGATCCAGTATTATCAACCTCTCTCTTTGCGCCGGCTTCGACCTTTGTCTCTCTGGTATTTCTATCGATTGTCGTGATTTGTGCGTGGCGTGTGAGAAAACGTTACCCGCTGGTAACTTTTGCCGTTTTCTGGTTCTTTATCAATCTTCTGATCGAATCCAGTTTTATTCCCCTGGAACTGAAGTTCGAACATCGTCTCTATCTGCCATCGGCAGGCCTCTATCTTGCTGTATCATTACTTATCGCCGGTTTGATTTTTAGGTTATATTCGGGGAGGGCTGAGGATAGGCGCAATTTTGGGATAATAGTTGTTGCGTTCCTCGTAGTCGTTTTGTCGGGATTGTCCCTTTTAACCTTCAAGCGCAATCTGGTTTGGCGGGACGCGGTTACTCTATACAGAGATTGTGCGTTCAAGTCTCCGAACAAGGCCAGATCCCACTCCAATCTTGCGCGTGCCTTGATTGAGCAAAAAGCCTATAAAGAAACTATTGCCGAGTGTGAAAAAGCTTTGGTTCTGGGAGTGGAAGGGTATGAGTGTTATTGGGTTACTGCGGCCAATCTTATTGTGGCCATATCGAAGACGGAGGGTGATCGGCGCGCCATCGAAAAGGCGGAAACCCTCCTGGAAAATTCTCCCGAAAAAGCTAAAATTAACTCTTATAAATCATTTTTGCACAATCTTGGAAAAACTTATATTGATGAGTCGATGTACCAGAAGGCTTATGATATCTTTCTGCGGGGATTTAAGTTGGCATCGAAAAATAGATATGCCGACCCGAGATGGAAGGCTGATATGAATCTTTTTGCCGGCGATCTTTTCAGTCTTTTGAATACTTGTGCTGAAAGGAATATAGATCTGGATACAGACGGATTGATAGCTGATGGTTCGAGTCTGTCGGCTTATGAAAAAATGGCAAAGTTTAGTTTAGAGATGGGCGTTCCCGAATTGGCGGTGTTGTATTGTAAGCGCAGCGTAGTCAAAGAAGGTGAGATGCCGCCGGGTTGCGTTGATGTCAGTAAGGTGCTAAAAGATAGAAATTCTCTGAGTTCTGTGCAGAAGTTGAAGGGAACGATTAAAACCACCTATTTTTACCACCCCTTTGCCAGCAAATTTAATTTCTATATGGCAGTGGTGTATGGTCTGGAAAAGGTTGGGCTGCCAGATTTTTTTTTGGTAGACTACGTTTTGCAATTAGCGGCTGAATTGCAGCCGGTTAACCCTGATGTTACCTTGTTACGATCTTGGTTATACTATCAAAGATCACAGTTTGACGAAGCGATTTGCGAAGTTGATAAGGCCATAGACATGGACAGTGAATATGCTCAACTCTGGATAAATCGTGGATTGTACTGTGCTGGCGCCGGAAGAGGTGAAGATGCTTTGTCAGATTTTGCAAAAGCGAAAGAGTTATATCCGGATAATCCGAAAAACATTAAATTTAATCGTATGATGGTTATAAATAAATTTAATGTGGGTAAGCGTGTAAATAAGTAGCCTGATAAGGCACTGAAATATTAGACAGTCAGAGGGGGTTATCATGATTAGTGTGAAGAAAATACCTGCAATTCGTCGTTATCTTTTTAAAATGAATCATTATGATGGTTTTACGTTGGTTGAATTAATGATTACAGTTGCCATCCTGGCTATTTTGGCCGCAGTGGCAATTCCCGCGTATTCCAACTATATCAACCGCGCCAAACAGTCCGATGCGATTATTGGTCTGAAGGCGGCACAGATGGCCCAGGAACAATATTTTAGTGAAAATAATGCCTATTGTTCAACTATAAATTGGTTGCCTGGGTTTTCAGATGGTACGGTTGATAACTCTTATAAGAAAGGTGAATATACATTAAGTGCCAGTGCAACAGGGCCTTCATTTGAAATTCTTGCTACGTCTTCCACGCTTACTGATCGTTGGAAAATTGATCATATAATGATCAATCCAGAAGCAGATACAAATTCGACGTATCCCGGAATTAAAGGTTATTCGGTTTTTAGTTGGCTCTTTGATTAGCGGAATTCATTGTGGTTTTATAATTTCAATCCCAAATGCCTTTATTTTTTTTGGAGGTTTATGTTGCAGGATTCGTTGGATTTGCAATTACAACATAAATTCATTGAAATGATTTGTAGTGCGGTTTCCGATTGTTTGGCGATTTATCGTTTTGGTAGCTGGGGGACTGTTGATCAGAGACCCGACAGTGATATTGATCTGGCGGTTCTGGCGTTATCTCCCCTTGATTCAGTCGCTTGTTGGGAATTGGCGCAACAACTTGCGTCAATGGCAGGACGGGATGTTGATCTCGTTGATCTGTTGAAGGCTTCAACGGTTTTGCGGATGCAAATTGTAGCATCGGGAGAACGTTTTTATTGTGCATCAGCTAATGAATCGGAAAAATTTGAGGATACTGTTTTTTCCAGCTATGTTCGATTTAATGAAGAGCGTCATTTGATTCTGGAAGATGTTAAAAAAAGAGGTAATGTCTATGGTTGATGATGTTCTGCTGAATAAGGTCGCTATTGTTGAACGTTGTCTCTTGCGGATTGAGACTGAATACATTGGTCATGAGGATGAATTTGACACCAACTACACTCGTCAGGACTCGATTATTCTCAATTTGCAACGAACCTGTGAGGCTTCGATTGATATTGCGATGCACTTGGTGCGGATTCATAAATTGGGAATACCGCAGGAATCCCGGGAAGCTTTTGAAGAAACGGGGTCTGAGCCCATTTTTATTGCAGGTTCGACCTATACGAGATGATAAAAGTGGGTGAGTTTCAAGATTGGAACAGCTAAATAAAAAAACCGGCCCCTCTGAGGTCGGTTTTTTTATTTGAAAAGTATGCTGTTTTTCTTGACAACTACCTGCTAGTAATATTATATTTATGTATGTATGTTTTTTTCATCTACAAATAGAGATATGATATGCGAACAACACTAAATATTGATGACTATTTATTTCGTGATTTGCTGAACGTAACCAAAGCAAAAACCAAGACAGAAGCCGTGAGAATGGCTTTGACAGAATATTTGCGCATCAAACACAAAGAAAAAGTGCTGGCCATGCGTGGTAAGTTGGATATTAATGACGACTGGCAAAAGCTTCGCCAAAGAGAAGTTGCAGAGTTCGATGAGGGTATTCGTGGATAATGTACTGATTGACACTTCTGCTTGGATCGATTTCTTTCGTAGTGATAGTGGTTTGGCGGGTAATGTTGTTGCCGATTTGATCCGGTGCGACAAGGCCTATTTAACCGGACCTGTTATAGCTGAGCTTCTTCATGGTGTTCGAGGTAAGAAAGAGATTTCTAAATTGAATTTTATTTTTACGACAATCCCTTGTCTGGAGATCAAGCAAAATGATTGGCAGACGACTGGTAATACACTCCGGCAACTGAGGGAGAAAGGCTTGTCAATCCCGTTGACGGATGTACTTATTGCAAGTGTTGCCATCCGAAATAGTATGCCGGTTCTTACCTTGGACAAGCATTTTCAGCATCTTACGGCTGAATGCCTAAAATTTTCCTGACCTTTACATCTTTTAATACTGAGTCTAGTACAGTAGATTAGAAACGGATAAGAAACGGGGTCTGACCCCCTTTTCCTCTCTTCTCAAGAGGTAACTCCACTTTTTTTCTGGAGATGACTTTATGAATAAAATAAAATTATTAAAGAGATTAAAATTCAGCCGCACATTTATTTCTATAGTTGTGGCTGTGCCTTTGATAGTGCCGCAAAAAATAATTAAATCGACATAAAGTATAACAAAAAAATATGGCAAATAAAATCAGGAAACTTATACAAGATCTCGTTGAAGCAGGGTTTCACGAGATCAAAGATTCAGGTAAGGGATCTCATAGAAAATACACGCACTCTCTTTATCCGGGAGCTGTAACTATTAGTGGTAAATCAGGTGAGGACTCCAAGCTGTATCAGGAAAAACAAGTTCGTCGGGCAATTGAAGAGGTGAAAATATGAAGACGAGTGACAAATATCATAAATGGGTGGAGTGGAGTGAAGAAGATCTGGTTTATATTGGAAAGTGTCCAGATCTCATTACGGGAATTCACGGTAATGACCCACAGCAGGTGTATAAGGATTTATGTGAGGTGATTGAGGATGTTATTTGTCATTTTGTTTCCGAGAAACGACAGCTTCCTGAACCACAGGTACGACCTATGCGAGATGTTGCATAATGTGAATGGACTCGGTTTTACGAATGAATAAGAAACGGGGTCTGACCCCCTTTTTTCTCATAATTCTTGTCCCCGGAATTCTGCGGTGTAATGAAATAACTGAGGTGAAAAATGGAACAGAGAGAAATCGTTAATGATATATCAGATCTGCCGCCGGTAGCCCAACGTCAAGTTGTTGAGTTTATTGCTTTTCTGAAAATACGTTATGCTGGATCTGGGAAAGAAAAACAATCCAAACGAGAAATTTTGTCTGGCGAACCATTTATTGGAATATGGAAAGATCGTAAAGATCTCAATGGTAGCGGTGCGTGGCTTCGTGATATTCGCAAAACAGAATGGGGTGAGACAAGTTGAAATGGTAGTTGTAGATACTGATATCTTGATTGATGCTGGTCGAACAGAAATTTTCTATTGCTATTAGCAGTGTTACGCAGATGGAATTGATAGTTGGCTGCAGGAACAAGAAAGAACTTCGTTCTCTGGAGCAGTTTGTAGATAGATTTTTTGTTCTCAGGTTGGATGAGCAAATTTCAGATACAGCATGTGACTTATTGAAGCAATATAGGCTTAGTCATGGTCTGTTAATTGCCGATGCTTTAATTGCAGCTACGGCCATCACTTCCAACTTATCGTTTGTATCAAAAAATCAGAAGGATTACCGATTCATAGAAGATTTACAATTACTTTCATATCCTGTCAGGAACTTTATTGTCCATTGATACGGAAGAAGAAACGGGGTCTGACCCCCTTTTTTTTCTTTTTTCTTTTTGTAAACATAAAATAGTGTCATGGTGAAGTTTGATGATAAACGGTGTCATTTTGAGAAAACTGGAAAGTCTTAATGAGACCCTGCGCGAACTTGAATCATTGGGTCAGGTGTCGGTTGATATTTTGGCTGATGATTGGCTTACCCGTCGGGCTATTGAGCGTGATCTTCAAGTTTTGGTGGAAATAGTTCTGGATATTTGCCAGCGTCTTATTTCTCTTGCGAATGAGGTGCCAGCCACGACAGGTTCGGCTGCCGTGAAAAAATGTGTTGAACTTGGTGTGTTGTCAGGTGTGGATCCTTTTCGAAAAATGGTTCAGTTCAGGAATTTTATTGTCCATCGATACGAACAGGTTGATGTTAGTATTCTGGTGGGAATGGTTAATGAAAATCTTAAAGATTTTAAGCAGTTTAAAGTCGAGGTGCTTAACTATGTCCGTCAGAGTTGAACTGAATCGCGCGCAAAAAGTATGGGAAAAAAATCCGTCTATTGTTGCGTCATGGAGTTTTGGTTCAGCAAAAGATGGGGTTGTGGTACAGGGAAGCGATCTTGATATTGCGGTTCTTTTCTCCTCGCTTCCAAAGCTTGAGCAATTGGCCGAGCTTAGAGCCGATCTTCAAGATGCTTTGGAATTTGACACTATAGATTTGATGATACTTAATACCGCTGGGACTATCAGTGCAATGGAAGCTGTTTCCGGCAAAGCCCTTTTTTGTTGCAACCGTAGTAAACGGGCGGAATTCGTTTCCCTGGTTTCCAGACAATATGAAGACGATATGGCCTTTTTCGAAAAAAACCTTTGATCAAATATAAAAGAGAAAAAGATGGAAGATTTACGTCTACGCGGGAAATCTCCGCTTTCCGCTTGACTTTACTTATCATGGATGACCCCATTTTTACCGTCACCCATGTTGAGTGGTAAACTATGAAATGATAAATGAGTAATGTCTCCGGAATTACGTAAAGATTTCTCCACACCGTTTAGAGGTTTGATTCATTTAGATGGAACAAATACTGAAACAAAGAGAGAACCAGACTCTGGAATTCAAAACTTCTTTTGGTCGAGAAGCCATAGAGACACTTGTTGCTTTTGCCAATGCCACAGGCGGCGAGTTGTATGTCGGTATCAGTGATGTCCCTGAAATTGTTGGAACTTCCATATCTGACGAAAGCCTGCAACAATGGATAAACCAGATAAAATCTTCTACAATTCCTTCCATTGTTCCTGATGCTGAAGTCTTGCAATATCAAAACCTTAAAGTAGTTCTTCTCAGAGTCCCGGCTTACCCTGTAAAACCGGTTAGTACGAAAGGTAAATATCTTATCAGGAAACAGCCCATCTATTCCCAGAAATAAGCAAATTGCCTCTATTTTTAAAGAAGCCGGTGTCATAGAGAAATACGGTTCCGGAATCAAGCGGGTCAGGCAGACCATGAAAGAGGCCAAAGCGGCGGCGCCTCAGTTTGAAATAATTGCCAATTTTTTCAAAGTCACTCTTTTCCCCTCGGGAGTAAATGGCGGAGTAAATGGCGGAGTAAATG
>JAGGWR010000170.1 GCA_021163445.1 Candidatus Tharpella aukensis | reverse complement strand
TTTGCAAATTGCTTTCCTCGGTGTCACCGACATTCTGGTTGCAGAACTGTCAAATTACAGGCTTCCGCAATATCAATGGCGACTCGCCTGACAACCCGATTCTTGGATGAATCGTTAATAAAATGCCGAAGCTGCTCCGCTAGACCTGAATGTACCAACTTGCCGTAATGATCCCTTAAGCCCCAATCATTATCTACCGCGTCACCAGATTCGTAAAGTGCTAAAAGCTCCCTCAAGAGATCTTTTTTCACCTCATTGCCGATAGTAGTTAAATCACTTTTCAATAACGTTTCTGGATCGGCACTCATAATGTGAGAAAATATTTCTCCATTCATACTTGCCAACCATGCTGCTACTTCTGTTAATTGAGGAATCAGCTTTTTTTCAGCATCTTCGGGGTGACATAGAAGGCTTATTGATTGTTCCGAACCCACTTTGCGATGAGTTAAATAGTAGGCGGCCAGATATTCCGCATACGTTTGATGTGACCAGCCTGCTCTGTGCGCTCCCCTCGAAGAAAAGAAACCTGTATCACTAAGAATCTCCCTGAGTGCCAACTCATTTATCTCGACATTGGTACCATCAACCTGTTCATACCCTCCAGCTATATCAGCCAAGGTTAAATCTTCCTCAGACATTCCACCATTGACAGGGCCTGTCCAGATAGCATTTTTCCCGCCAAAAACCGACAATGCAGCAATCCTGGCGGCTACAAGCAGCCTTTGTTCTGAACTTAGAGTTCCAAAACGCCTGGCATCCCGACGAGAATCATTCGACTCTTCTGCCAGAGAAAGACATCCTTTATTGTACAGTGCTAATTTACTTGCCGGAAAACTTTCTTCCTTTTTGAAAATATTAATCAACATTTTAAGGGTAATCGGTTTGATCGCAAACGATTCCGCATCACAGCTACGGATTTTTTCAACAAATTTTTCCGAGTCTAGCCCGTTCAATTTAGCGGCCTCGCTAACATCAGCTTGCCGCAAGGGTGCAAGCTCATAAACACCCATGTTTTCTTCTCCCCAATGGGCCGTCAGAAATTCCTCAAGACCAATAGGCCAATCATGTGTACGACATGCAATACGCAAAAAAAGATTCGTTGTTGGAAATTTTTAAATTCTTCGGAAAGAAACCGAGAGAGGGTCGGAATGCTTAATAGGCATTCGTCAAAACTATCGAGAAAAATGTGCAACGGGGTTTTGTTGGCTAGCCATGATTTGAATTCATTGCTGCCAAAAAGTTTCTTTTCTAAACGCTCCTCGATGCCTATGGCATTAAGATTCAGATAAAGAACAAGTCCGTTTTCAGCTGTCAGCACGCACTTTGCTGTCTCGACAATTTGCTCAACAGTAAATGATTTCCCAATACCCGGCTCGCCCAATAACCCTAAGACTGGATGTTTTGCTATTTCAGCAAGACCCTTAACATCGGGATTGTAAATAGAGCCATATTCACCATCGGGATCCCATAAGTAGCCACTGGCACTAAGATTCAAATTCCCGGTTCTTGGGCACCAGAACCTTTTCCAAGGGTATTTTATTGATGGCACGAACGTCCCCCTTCGACTATCATAGACATTTTAACAATGCCTGAGAATTGCACGAGACTGACCTTATCGGCCTTTTTACAAAAATTTTTCATTCGACTAAAATTAATTGTCAACATTCACCCGCTGTTTACCAGTCAACAGCTGCACCATCAAACCCTTTTTTCTGTTGGCATACCAATCACGAGCGAATGAGTCCAGCTCAATTCGGTACGCACTGCGTTCCAAATTGGAAAAGTGCTAAAGAGGGCACGCATATTGCGCAGATTTCTGGCGTTAAACGAGAACCTGGTTGTCGGTTTTTTCTTTTCTGAAAATCAGGATTGCCGCCGGGATGCTGGTGCCGTATTTGTCGTGTTCAGCTTCGTCGTAGCCCCATTTACCGGGAGAGAAAAGAGGATTGGCGGTAACATTATCGAAGAACATGAGATCACCGTTTTTATCGAGCAGTTTGGGGTTACGAATGGTGTCTCCGGGCTGCGGGTCGAGGATTTCAGAAATCAGATCGGAGACTTCCGGCTGTGTATAAAACTCCCCAGTCTTTTGGCCGCTGCTGGCGGTGAAGTTTTTGATCAGAAATTCGTAGGCGTTGCCGATGACATCAATAATATTGCAGATTAATACGATGAAAAATATGGACTGTCAATATTTTTCCTTGACACAAACTATAATTTTGTTTCATGAAGCTCTACTTCGTAAAACAAGGTGATTTTGCCGCCAATTTTTTTTAAAATGCTCTGGAGTATTTAAACATGAATGGTTTTTACGGTCGGATTCTTAAAGTAGATTTGAGTAAGAGAAAGTTTGAAATCGAAACCCCGGCTGACGATATCTACAAAAAATATCTGGGCGGCAAGGGCTTGGCATCCTATCTTCTTTTTGAAAACAATCCTCCCGGAGTTGACCCTCTGGCTCCGGAAAACTGTCTGATTTTTGCGACCGGGCCTTTTTCCGGTAGCCGGATTTGGGGTTCTTGCCGCTATGGGGTCTACAGCAAATCACCGCAAACCGGCATCTATTCCGAATCTTATGCCGGGGGCAAGGCACCGGAAGCGATCGATGCCGCCGGTTTTGATGCCTTGATGATCAATGGTTCGAGTAATACGCCCATCGTCTTGCGCATCCACCCTGACGGCGCCGATTTCTGTCCGGCTGACGACCTCTGGGGACTTGACACTTATAAAAGTGAAGATGCCCTGCATGAACGATTCGCAATTTCCGGCTACCGGAAATCGGGGGCGGTCGTCATCGGCCCGGCCGGTGAAAATCTGGTGCGTTTTGCCGTGATTGAGAATGACTATTGGCGTTCGGCCGGACGTACCGGCTTAGGCGCGGTCATGGGTTCAAAAAAACTTAAAGGAATTCTTTTTCAGGGAGATCATCAACGGCCTGTGGCTGATTCGGAAAAGCTCGCCGCATGGGCCAAGGATTTTGCCAAAACCAGCAAAAAGCTGCCTGGAGTAAAAGCTTACAAGAGTTTCGGCACGCCAATGATGGTTAAGATCATGAATGAAGCCGGAGCTTTTCCAACCCGCTACTGGTCTAAAGGCAGCTATGATGAGTGGCCGAAAATTGGGGCTGATGCCTTACATGAACGTTGCCAGGTCAAATCACATGCCTGCCTGAAATGTTTTATGGCTTGCGGTCGGCTGACAACAATCCAGCATGGCCGGCACGCGGGCCTCAAACTCGAAGGCCCGGAATACGAAACTATCTACGCCTTTGGCGGTCTTTGCCAAATCGATAGCATTGAAGAGATCGCCCACTTAAATGATATCTGCGACCGACTCGGAATGGACACGATCACGGCCGGAAATCTCTGCGCCTTCACCATCGAAGCTGTACGCCGAGGCCGGGTCGATTATTCGATAGACTACGGAGAGGTCGATGCGATTGCCAAACTGTTGACTGAGATTGCTGAAAAGCGTGGAATCGGTGCCATTCTCGCCGAAGGCATCAGGCCTGCGGCTGCCGCCTGGAAACTTGAAGACCTGGCCGTCCATGTCAAAGGTCTGGAACCCGCCGGTTATGATCCCCGACCTTTAAAAGGAATGGGTCTCGGATATGCCACTTCCGACCGCGGCGCCTGCCACCTGCGGGCAACATTTTACAAAGCGGAATTGAGCGGCATGATCGATCCGGATGAAACCAGCGGCAAAGCCGAACTTTTTCTCGACTTCGAAAATCGCCTGACCATCTTTGATACCCTCGTTCTCTGCCGCTTTTTCCGTGATCTCTACCCTTGGGAGACTCTGGCTGAACTGCTACAAAAGGTTACGGGTGAGAATATCGACAAAACCGGCCTGATTGAGATCGCAACCCGAATAGCCGATCTTGTGCGGCGTTTCAACCTGCGCGAAGGTATGCAAGCGAATGCCGACCGCCTGCCCAAACAACTCCATCGACGCCTGGAAGATTCTGGCAAAGTTATTACTGAAGAGGAGCTCCGGTTAATGCTCAGCGACTACTACCGCTTGCGAGGGTGGGATGAAAACGGCGTACCCTTTTTCACTTGACAAAGTGAAGCATCCATTGTAAGCGGTGCCTGATTTTGTAATCGGCAAAATACAATAGACAATCGTCACGGTGATGGAGCTGATGGCGCACATCTTAGGATCTGAAAACAGGAGGGTACACCATGTCAATGCTCAATGAAACATGCAAAGATTTCAATACAGTTCTGGCTTCCAAAGCCGCAGTTCCCGGCGGTGGTGGAGCAGCAGCCATGGGTGGTGCCATCGGCATGGCCCTCTCCAATATGGTCGGCAACCTGACCATCGGCAAAAAGAAATATGCCGACGTTGAAGATGAAGCCAAAGAGCTCGTCGAACGGGGTTCCAAAGTAATCGCCGCGCTCGAAGCTTTAGTCGATAAAGACGCCGAAGTTTTTGAGCCGCTCTCCAAAGCCTACGGCATGCCGAGAGAGACCGATGCCGAGAAGAAACTCAAAGCTGAAACCATGGAAGCCTGCGGCAAAACCGCCTGTTCCGTGCCCCTTGATATTATGCGCCAAGCCTATGAAGGAATCAAAATTCATCAGCGCATGGGTGTGATCGGCACCATGATCGCAATTTCCGATGTCGCCTGCGGCGTCGTGTTTTTGAAAGCCGCCCTGATCTCCGGGAGCCTCAATGTTATCATCAACATCAACGGCATCAAAGATCAGGAGTTCAACAAAGCCGCCAAAGCCGAGATGGATCAACTCTTAGCCGACGGCAGCAAGATTGCTGATGAGACC
>JAGGWR010000128.1 GCA_021163445.1 Candidatus Tharpella aukensis | reverse complement strand
GATATAAGGAATAGTTTTTTTGGGGTTCACCCGGTGATGGCTGTGGTGACCACGATTTTTCATGTTTTTCTGATCATGTTGCCGATCTTTCTTTTGGGTCACAATGTGCTGCTCGAAGAGTCAACCGGCTTCAGTCTTTTTGTCTTTCCCGAGATGGTGGCTGACGTTTTGACTCTGCTCGTAATTTTGGGCGGGGTGTTTTTCTTTTTGCGACGCGTTTTAGTGCGCCGGGTAAGAGCCATCACCTCACTTTATGATTTTATTATTTTGGCGATCGCCATCGCTCCTTTTATTACAGGTTACATGGCCACGCAACAATGGCTTGATTACGATACCATTCTGATTCTCCATATTCTGGCTGGTGAATTGATGTTGATGGCGATTCCTTTTACTAAACTCAAACATGGACTCCTTCTGTTCCTCTATCGCTATCTGATGAACTATGAGCATTGTTTGGGATCTGGAACCAGAGTCTGGTCCTACAATCAAGCCAAATAAGGAGAAGTTCAATGTCCGATCAAGAAAAAAAAGCAGTGGACAGGGCTGAAATCTCAAAGATGCTTGAGAAGAAAGCACCTGAGATGAAGCGTATCTTAAATTACTGTGTTCACTGCAGTATCTGTGCTGAAAGCTGTTTTTTATATATGTCCCATGATGGTGATCCCCAATATATGCCTTCTTACAAGGTAATTAACTCACTCGGTAAACTTTACAAGAAGAATGGTAATGTTGACCACGAATTCCTCGAAGGGATCAAGGGGATGGTGTGGAATAACTGTGTTCTTTGCCATCGCTGTTACTGTCCGATCGGGATCGACATTCCGAGGATGATAGATTTTACGCGGAGTATCTGTCGTTCTCAGGGTGTTTTTCCCAAACTTGACGAAGGCGAAAGCTGGTTATAACGGCTAAGGAGAAGGGTTTAATGAAAAAAAAGAGCTTAATAATAGTCCTGGTTGGAGTCATGCTGGCGGCAGTCTGGGTTACCGCAAGCTGGGCTCAGCCGGAAAAGATAGTCCTAAATAATGTTGCAGCGTTTAAACATCTGAAACGCGCCCCGGTGACGTTCCCGCATGAGCTTCATTGTGATACTCTGGAGTGCCTTGATTGTCATCATCGTTATGAGAAAGGTGAGAATGTTCTCGATGAAGACAGCTTGGAAGAGGGCAATGCCGATATTCGCTGTGCCTCTTGTCACACTTGGGAAGCTGAGGTTCAGTTACGTTCGGCTTTTCACCTGTTGTGTACAGGTTGTCACAACAAGAATGCTAAAAAAGGTGCGAAAACCGGTCCGCGCACCTGCGGCGGTTGTCACGTTATTACTAAGTAATCATAAGTAATCAGAAAATTTTTATCAATGGTAAAGTAAAATGTTCAGATGTGAGGCACGCAAAACCTGGGGAATGAGGCGTACGGATAGTACGCTGCAGTGACGAAGGTTGCAGTGTAACAAAGCAGGTGGATATTTTCCGAAGCCATTATGAGCGGAGAGAAAAATGATTATAGCTGAAAGAAAGCCCTTTGAAGAGATCAAAGAGATGGTCAAGGGTTACAAAAATATATTAAATGTTGGTTGTGGTGGTTGTACTTCGATCTGTTTGGCCGGTGGGCAGAAAGAGGTCAACCAGTTAAATGCGGAACTCAAAAAAGAGAATCCCGAGCTCAATATTGACAGCCTTGTCATTGAGCGTCAATGTAATTACGATTTTTTTGTCGATCTCGATGAAAAGGCCCCTAAATATGACGCCATCTTGTCGATGGCCTGTGGCGCCGGGGTGCAGTTTGTTGCGGAACGTTATACCTCGATTCCGGTTTTCCCGGCTCTGAATACGGTTTTTTGCGGGGTTGATCGGAATGTCGGCTGGTTTGAAGAAAATTGTCGTACCTGTGGCGAGTGTGTCTTGGGCGATACTGCGGGTATCTGTCCGGTTACCCGGTGTGCAAAAGGAATCTTTAATGGTCCTTGCGGCGGCACACGGATTGACGGAAGTTGCGAAGTTGACCCGGATACTCCTTGTGCCTGGACTGAAATTTTTAATCGTCTGACCGAGCAGGGCCGAGTCGATAAAATAACTGAAGTCAAACCGCCGCGTCTGTGGCAGAATCAGGTTCGCCGAACCTTGATTCAGGAAGACTATAAAGCGCGTTATGCCGAATAATTTGCTGGTAGCTGATAATTTTCAGTCTTCATCATAAAGTTACAGCAAATAGAGCGAACTTCGCTTCGCCCTGCTTCGCAAGGGGACACGGCTCCGCCCGCCACGGGCTCTTGTGCCTCTTCAGAGTAGAAGCCCGGTCTGGAGGCATGTCCCCGTACCGAGATAGTTTGAAGACGGCACCTGAATAGTTAAATAGTTACTGTAACTGATAGATCTTATAACCGTCCCGGATCCCTCTTTTGATTTTAGCGGGCATTTAGGGGCGGTTTTTTTATGGCAAATGGTAAGAGGTAAATGAACAATGGAAAACAGATATAGAGATTCTTTACTTGATAAAAGTCGTTTTTCGGTCGAGTGGGAAGTTGTTCCGGGGCGCGGATCTTTTGAAAAGGCGCAGGAGAATTTTATCCGCAAGGCGGAACAGGCCGCCGCTTACGACAAGATAGATGCCTTAACTATCACTGACAATCCCGGCGGCAATCCCTCGATCTCGTCCGAAATTATGGGGGCTGAGGTCAAAAAACTGGGGATTGAGCCGATGGCATACTTTACCTGTAAGGATAAAAGCAGAAATGAGCTTGAGAATCTGCTTTATGGGCTCGAACGCAGCGGGGTTGCCAACCTGCTGGTTATGAGTGGTGACTACCCGGCTACCGGTTTCAAGGGACGGTCGCGTCCGGTCTACGATCTTGACCCCCTGCATGTTTTGCAGATGATAACCACGATGAATGAGGGGCTGGAATATCCCGGCATGAAAGCGCCGATCAAATTGAAGTCGACAAACTTTTTTCCCGGTGCGGTGGCGTCACAATTTAAAAAGCTCGAATCAGAGCAGATGCTCCAATATTATAAACTCAAAAAGAAAATTGCCGCCGGAGCTCGCTTTATCATTACCCAGACCGGTTATGATGCGCGAAAATTCCACGAGCTCATTCAGATAAAAGAGAAAGAGGGTTATGATGTTCCCTTTATCGGAAATATCTATATCCTGCCCTTTGGTGCGGCCAAAGTCATGAGCAAAAATATGGTTCCCGGTTGTGTCGTCACCGATAAGCTGGTCGAGGTTCTTGACGGCGAGCGTCAGGCGGATGATAAAGGTAAGGCGGCACGTCTGTTACGGGGTGCCAAAATGTACGCTTTTATGAAAGGTATGGGCTATGATGGAGTCCATGTCAGCGGTCTCGGCGTAAGCTTTGATGATGTTGTCGAAGTGATCGAAAAAGGTGAAGAGCTGGCCCCGGATTGGCAAAATGTGATGACCGAGTTCGATTTTCCGCAAAAAGGTGGATTTTACTATTTCAAGCGGGCTGAAGAGGGTTTGCTCAACAGTAAAAATCAGACTCCGCGTACCGCCCGTCCGGTAGTCCCTTTTAGTTACAAGTTTTCGCGGCTGGTGCATAATCAATGTTTTGAGCCTCGGGGAATGCTGTTCAAGCTGACCCAAAAATTGGTCGATAAATGTGCTGAAAGCAGTGTTTTTCGTTCATTTGAACATCTCTCCAAGGTTGCCTTCTATGAGTGCATGGATTGTGGTGATTGTGCCTTAACTGATGTTGCTTATCTTTGTCCGATGTCGCAATGCCCCAAAAACCAGCGCAACGGGCCTTGTGGGGGCAGCTATGAAGGTTGGTGTGAGGTCTACCCGAATGAGAAGCAGTGTATCTGGGTTAAAGCCTATGACCGCCTGAAAAACTACAATGAAGAGAGCCAAATTGCAGGCGAGATTGTCCCGCCGCCCGACTGGGATTTCTTCCACACCTCCTCCTGGGCAAACTACTTTTTAGGCCGCGATCATTCGGCCAAAAAAGCCGGTATTAAAGCGCCGCCGAAAAAAGACTGAGAGAGAATTTAGAGAGTTCTTTCGCTAAAACCAAAAAGACCGGTCGAGATAATCGATCGGTCTTTTTTTGTAAATTGACCCGCAGAGAGGGAAATTCAGGCCTGCTCTTATCATTCGCAAATTACCCGGTTGTCATAATGTCGGGCTAATTTGTATGATATCTTTTCCAGCTATATCAAGAAATTTCCGAATGACATCGTGATGCCTATTTATTAGGAGTTATGACCCCTTTCTGACGAATCAAGTTAGAGAGCCTTTGTAAGGGGCGTAACATTCTAGCGCCTTATGTTTGCCCCCTCTTAATGATAGTCTTCTTCGCGTTGGTGTCGTACCGCAAGAATGGTGACCGTCTCTCGGTTCTCTATTTCTAATAAAACCACATATCCACTGTGTCCAAAAGAGATAAGAAACTCCCTTAAAAAAGGATTGTCAGGCATTACTTTACGACAAGCGAAAGGAAAGTCTTTTAGAAAATCCATGCCCTTACCAATAGCTTTTCTCGCTCTCCGAGCTGCTCGCTGATCATGGGCCAAAAGAAATTCGTATAATCTTTTTAAATCCTCTTTAGCCGCCTTGGTGTAGCGAACTCGATAACTCATTTGTTTTCAGTACGGGCAAGCATGGCGTCCAATTCATGCAAGACATCCTCGGCTGCATAGTATTCACCACTCCTTCGAGCTTCATTTTGCGAGGCTAATCCGCGAGCGATAAATTCTTGTTGCGCACGGCGTTGATTAATGTTGACCCGTAGGGATTGAGCCACAAAACTGGACAGGCTTTCGTTGTCATGTAAAACGCTCTCCGCTGCATGTCGTAACTCAGGTTCAACCCGAAGCGATGGAATTGTAGATGTTTTCATTTGAACCTCCTTAAGTTTATTGCGCTGCATATGAAATGCATTCTATCAATGTTGAAGAATTCAATAAAGAACGTTCTGCCTATGGTATGACGTTCTTGGTAAAATTTAGCGCCGTAGCAGAAAACGGTGTTGAATTAAAATCCGCAACTGGCGAGTTTCACCTTTATTGGCGGTGCAAATAAAGGTGAAACTTGTGTGTCAGGAGAAATTAAAAGACTAACATCTGACGAAATAAAACGAGTTGATTCCATTATAGTTGAATGGGCCTATAGTAGAGGTTAGAATCGTGTCAACTCTCAATTTACGGGTAAAGCTTGGTTGCTGGCCGGGTTGGCCAGGTACTTTGAACGATGTTTCGATTTAACTCAACTCTTTTTGTGACTTTTAAATGACGGCATTTAAGAAGTTGTAATTTTACAACCGACTTTCACGATTGAAATACCAACTCGAATCCTAAATCTCTTGCTCTTTTATGTAAATTCTTGATAATTTGTTTACGGAATTTTTTATTTTTAATAATCTTGTCCCTGATTTACGTACTCAGTTCGTGCCAGCCTCGGCTTCTATTTTTGTTGGTAGCTGTTTAGTTCGCAAGTGGATTGACAGTCTCTAAATTTTCAATCCAAATAAAATCTTTAACATTGGCTGTTGCTAGTTTTAGATTGTGCATTAATGCTGTAGCGGCGATAAGAGCATCTCCCAAAGAGAGTTTACATTTATTCACCCCTAAAAGGAAGGGAAAATGTTACGAATTATTTTTCGATCTGATCGAGAATGCCGTTGATAAAGGCGGGGGAATTTTTATCGCCGTAGGTTTTAGCGATTTCGATAGCTTCATTGATAGAGACTTTGGGCGGAATTTCGTCGCAGAATAGCAGTTCAAAGATGGCAATCCTTAAGATATTGCGGTCGATAGACGACATGCGATTTAGTTTCCAGTTATGTGAATGTTCTTCAATCTGGTGATCTATCTCCTCCCAATTGTCGAGGACGCCGTTGACCAGTTGTTCTGTAAAGCGGATCTCAGCCAACCTATTGACAGGAGAGGAGAAGCGGCTTTTGGGTTTATCCCGATCTTTACACTCTTCGGGGCAGAGGTGGCAGTCACTTTCAACGACCCAGTCATGATCCCAATAACGGCGAACGGCATGAGCTTGGTCTTTGGGTTTACCAATTTCAACCATATAGAGGATCTGCAGGGCCGCTTCCCGGGCTTTACGGCGTTTGTTGGCCATTTTTTTATATCCGGCGTAACAGGTCGATCATTTCGAGTAGAGTCACAGTTGCATCCCAACCTTTGTTGCCGGCTTTGCTTCCGGCCCTTTCGATCGCCTGTTCAATCGTGTTGGTGGTGAGAATACCGAAGGCGATCGGGATGCCGGTTTCAAGTGAGGTTACGGCGATACCTTTGCTTACTTCAGAGGCAACAAAATCAAAATGCGGGGTGTCACCCCGGATGACGGCACCTAAGCAGACAATCCCGTCATATTTGCCGGATGCGGCCAGTTTCTTGGCCACCAACGGAATCTCGAAAGCTCCGGGAACTTTAAAAACCGAGACGGCATCATCGGCAACACCGTGGCGTTTTAGAGCGTCAAGAGCGCCGTCTTGCAGGCGGTCACAGATGAAACTGTTAAAACGGCTGTTGATGATTGCGACTTTGAAATCACCACATTGGTTCAATATTCCTTCAAAAAAATTGCTCATTTTTTCTCTCCCGGTTTATTGATTTTGAGATCTTCCTTATGTTCCGGTACTTGATCGAGAAGGTGGCCCATCTTTTCCCGTTTGGTCTGTAGATAGCAGATGTTGGTGTCGTTGGGTGTGCATTCGAGTTGAACCCGCTCGACGATCTCGATATCATAACCCTGCAAGCCGATAACTTTGGTCGGATTGTTGGTCAGCAGGCGGATCTTTTTCAAGCCTAAATCGACCAGTATCTGAGCCCCAACGCCGTAGTCGCGAAGGTCGGGTTTGAAGCCAAGTTCTTCATTGGCTTCAACCGTGTCGCGGCCATGTTCCTGGAGGCAGTAGGCTCGTAATTTATTGACTAAGCCGATGCCCCGCCCCTCTTGTCTCATGTAGAGAATTGCGCCGCGCCCCTCCTTTTCAATACGTTGCATGGCGACATGGAGTTGGTCGGCGCAATCGCAGCGTAAAGAGCCTAAAGTGTCGCCGGTAAAGCATTCTGAGTGAACCCGAACCAAAACCGGATCATCACCCGAAAGATCACCTTTGACCAGGGCCAGATGTTCAAAATTATCGATTTTATTTTCATAGACGATGATCTCAAATTCGCCAAAACGGGTCGGCAGCTGGGCGCGTACCGCTTTTTTGACTAGAGATTCGGTACGCATCCGATATTCAATAATGTCGGCTATCGAAATAATTGAGAGGCCATGTTTTTCGGCAAAGATGCGCAACTGCGGCATTCGCGCCATGGTGCCGTCATCATTCATAATCTCACAGATGACACCGGACGGTTTAAGTCCCGCCAAGCGAGCCAAGTCAACCGAGCCTTCGGTTTGCCCGGTGCGTACCAGAACCCCACCCTTTCGCGCGCGCAAAGGAAAGATATGACCGGGTCGGGCGAGGTCGTGAGCCCCGCTATGTTCGCCGATTGCAGTGAGGACGGTATGGCTGCGATCTGCGGCCGATATTCCGGTAGTAACCCCGCGCCGGGCTTCGATGGAGACCGTAAAAGCGGTGCCAAATTGGGCCGTGTTGTCGGAGACCATCGGCGGCAGGTTGAGAAAGTCAGCCCGCTCTTCGGTTAGCGTTAAGCAGATCAGGCCGCGGCCGTGCATGGCCATAAAATTAATTGCTTCAGGCGTTACTTTTTCTGCTGCCATAACCAGATCGCCCTCATTTTCGCGATCTTCATCATCAACCAGAATAACCATCTTTCCAGCTTTAATTTCATTTAATGCATTTTCAATTCGTGAAATAACCATTTTTTTTCCTACAAATTTAAGTTATAGCTGATAGTGCGAACTTTGCTTCGCCCATTTCGAGGGGGACAGGCTACCGATAGCTATCGGTTGATTGTATACCTGGACACTGCAGTGTTTATTGGTTGCCGGTCTTCTCGTTAAACCCTGTCCCCGCATTGAGACAGAGTGGGATTTTTTATCGCAGTTTTTCATCGCCTTAACCCGAGATTAGACGGATTAGGCAAAACCATGTTTTTTAAGTAAATCCAAATTCAGCGCTGATGTTTGACTGTCGGAGCTGTGGGTTTTCGGTTGTAAGAGTTTTTCAATATATTTTGCCACCAGATCATTTTCGAGATTAACGACTGCTCCGAGATCTCTTTGCCCCAGCGTGGTCTGTTGCAGTGAGTGGGGAATCACGGTGACGGAAAAGCTATCTCCGGTCAAAGCGCTGATTGTCAGGCTGATTCCGTCGATGGCGATTGAGCCTTTTTCAATCAGGTAGCGGCTGATGGCCGGTGCAACGCTAAAAGTGAAGATGGTGGCGTTGCCTTCCCGGCGGCGGTCATTAAGGGTGCCGGTACCGTCGATATGGCCGGAGACCATGTGGCCGCCAAAACGGCCATCGGCGGCCAGAGCTTGTTCGAGGTTGACCAGGTCACCTTTTTTTAAGTTTTCAAGGTTGGAGCGGCGCAGGGTTTCAACCGAGACATCGAAAGCTATCTCGTGGCCGGTGATTTTAGTGACCGTCAAGCAGACCCCGTTGACCGCAATACTGTTGCCGAGTTTGCACTCTGTGACAATCAGTGGGGCTCCGATGCGTAGCTCTCCCGATCCGCCGACCAGGTTGGAGCTGATAACTTCGCCGATCTCTTCGATGATGCCGGTAAACATTATTTAGATAATTATTTTATGCTCAATTTAAACATATACATATATAGTAAAGATTCGGTGCCTCATATAGACGCGTAAGGGTATTGAGTCAAGAAAAATCCTTCCTTTCTTGACAAGTTGGGCGATTCGTTATAGACGAAGCTTAACTTAATGCCATAAATTAATTTCGAGAGCTATTGATTGCCATGACCCAAACCCTCTATAGTGAAAATGATCTAAAAAAGGTGGTTGCTGAACTGGCGGCTGCGATTGCGGCGGACTCTTGCGGTCGGAAACTTCTGTTGCTTGGCCTTTTGAAGGGCTGTCAGCCTTTTCTTGCCGATCTTTGTCGGGAGTTGAGCCGCCATCAGCTTGTTTTGGAGGTTGAGTATCTTCAAGTCAGCAGTTATGTTGGTACGGCCAGCAGTGGGCAAGTGACGATCAGCCAGGTTCTGCCCGATTCGCTCTGGCCGGGTTGTGACGTGATTGTGGTCGATGATATTTTTGATACGGGTCTGACCTTGAAAAGTGTTGTTGCCCATCTTTGCGAAAAAGGCGCCGAAAAGGTCAGAACCTGTGTCTTGTTACGCAAGGAAGGCTGCAGCCGGGTGGAGATGGAACCCGATTATTGCGGCGCCGTCATCCCTGATGCCTTTATCGTTGGCTACGGTCTTGACTACAATGAACAATACCGCGAACTGCCTTATATAAAAATTTTGGCTGAAGACGAACAAAATTAATTGGAAATTATTATGAAAAAAACTACCACCGGACATCGTCTTGAGATATTTTTTCGCGATGTTGATCTTGATACTCGCGGTCAACTTTTGCGGGACAGACTTAACTCTTTGGAGTTGTCAACGGTTATTGAAGAGGTTTGGCTTTCCGAGGTCTATACTTTTGAAGGGGATTTCAGCCCGGTTCGTTTGCAAGAGGTCGCCGACCTGCTTTTAAATCCGGTGATTCATGATTGTCTTATCGATGAAGCTCGTCCTTTGGGTTCAGCTGATCTCATTTTAGAGGTTGGTTTTCTGCCCGGGGTGACCGATAATATTGCCCATAGTGCGGCTGAGACTTTGGCTGATGCCTGGGGCGCGCCGCTTGAAGCTGATCAGGGGGTTTATTCCAGCACTATTTACTATATCAAAGCGGCAGCGGCTTTGACGGTTGAAGATCGTCGTCTTGTCGGTCGGATTCTGGCGAATGCTTTGATTAAACGCCTCGACTGGAAAGAGCGGTCTCGTTATGAGGCTGATCAGGGGATGGACTGCATTATTCCCCGGGTTCGGCTCGGGGGCGGGAAAAAGGTAAGTTTAGTCGATCTTGATATTTCTGAGGCGGAACTTGTCGCACTGGGCAAAGAGGGGATTATTGATCATTGTGAAGTCGAGAGTGATGAGCCATGCCGGATGGTTAGGCGCGGGCCTTTGGCTCTCGATTTGCCCTCACTTGGGGCCATTGCCGACTATTTTGCCAAGGTTGAGAAACGTCAGCCTACCGATCTTGAGCTCGAAGCCCTGGCTCAGACCTGGTCGGAACATTGTAAACATACAATTTTTGCCGCCGCTATCGATGATCTTGAAAAGGGTCTCTATAAGACCTATATCAAGGGGGCGACCGAAAAGATTCGTAAGGATAGAGGCGCTGATGATATTTGTGTCTCGGTTTTTGTCGATAATTCCGGGGCGATTATTTTTGATGATGACTATCTGGTTACCGACAAGGTCGAAACTCATAACTCCCCTTCCGCGCTTGACCCGTTTGGCGGTTCAATCACCGGTATCGTCGGCGTCAATCGGGATACCGTTGGTTTTGGTCTCGGGGCCAAACCGATAATTAATCGTTATGGTTTCTGTGTTGCCGATCCCGGCGATCAGGAACCCCTCTATCGTTCAGCCGGAGGTCAAAATCAGGCTTTGCGTCCACGGCGAATTCTTGACGGTATTGTTGATGGGGTCAGGGTTGGCGGTAATTGCTCCGGGATTCCGACAACCCAAGGTTTTTTGACTTTCCATCCCGGCTACAAGGGCAAACCGTTGGTTTTTGTCGGCACCGTCGGCCTGATTCCGCGAAAAACCAAAGCCGGGCGCTTGAGCCATGAAAAGGCGGCCCGGCCCGGCGACTATATTGTGGTGCTCGGAGGCCGGGTCGGTCTTGATGGTATTCATGGGGCCACGTTCTCTTCCGAAGCTTTAACCGGCGGCAGTCCGGCGACGGCGGTGCAGATTGGTGATCCAATAACGCAAAAGAAATTTACCGATGCTATTGTCAAAGAGGTGCGCCAGCGCGATCTCTATAGCAGTATTACTGATAACGGGGCCGGCGGTATCTCTTGTTCGGTGGCCGAGATGGCCCGCGAATGCAACGGTTGCCGGGTTGACTTGGAAAAGGTGCCGGTCAAATATCCGGGCATGGCTCCCTGGGAGATCTGGATCAGTGAATCTCAGGAACGGATGACGCTGGCGGTGCCGCCTGAGAAATGGCTGGAACTGGAAACGTTGTTGAAACGTCGCGGCGTCGAAGTTCTGGTGATCGGCGAGTTTACCGATTCCGGCCGCTGCCAGGTCAGCTACCGGGGCGAAAAAATAATGGATATGGAGCTGGAGTTTCTCCATAATGGCCAGCCCGTCAAACGTCTCTTAACTAAAGTTCGACCCTCTGAGGAAAATCATATTTTCCTGCCGCCGCTGACCGAATTTTCCCTGGAAGATCTTTTTATTAAAATGTTTAAGCGGCTTAATCTGGCTTCTCACGCCTATGTTTCGACTCAGTACGATTTTGAGGTGCAGGGCGGCTCGGTGCTTAAACCTCTGGTCGGCAGCCAGCAGATTGATGGTTTTACGACGGTTGTTCAACCCTTGCCGGAATCGGCTAAAGGGGTCGCTTTATCGCAGAGTCTTTATCCGGCAATCAGTGACCTTGATACCTTTGCGGCGGCGGCCACGGCTATCGATACGGCGGTTCGTAACCTGCTTGCGGTTGGTACGCCATTGTCACATATCGCCCTGTTAGATAATTTCTGCTGGTGCTCTTCGGATGATCCCGAGCGTCTCTGGCAGCTAAAAGAGTGTGCTCGGGCCTGTTATGAGACTGCAATTTGTTACGGTACTCCATTTATTTCGGGCAAAGACAGCATGTATAATGATTTTCGTGGTTTTGACTGCAGCGATCAGCCGGTCACGATCTCGGTGCCGCCGACTATTCTGATCTCCTCGATTGGGGTAATGCCCGATATCTCCAAAGTGCGCTCCTTTGCCTTTGTCAAACCCGGAGATTTGCTTTATCTTTTGGGTTCTGGCGGGCCAGAAATTGGCGGCAGTGAATATCTTGCCCTTTTAAAAGAGGAAGAGTTAGCGACTTTCGAAGCTCAGGGACAGGTGCCGAAATTTGTTCCGGCTGACCAACTTCCTCTCTACACTTGTTTACAGGAGTGGACGGCGGCGGGTCATTTTCGTTCTCTCTATCCTCTGGCTCAAGGCGGTCTGGCTCTTGCTGCAGGAAAAGGGGCGCTGGCCGAAGGTTTGGGTTGTGAACTTGAGATCCCGGCTACCGAGCGCTCCGATCTTTTTCTTTTTAATGAATATCCCGGCCGTTTTCTGGTCAGTGTAGCTCCGGAATTGGGGGCTGAATTTGAAAAAGAGTTTGCCGAAAATAGTTTTACCAAGTTGGGCCGGGTGCGGGCCGATGAAGAAATTGTCATTAGTCAGAACGGAGAGATCGCTCTGCAAACGACAGTCTCAACCCTGCTGACCGCCTACCGGTCGACTTTTACTGGATTTTAATCTCGGCTGACGTCGGATTTGGAGAATATAATGGCTCAACCCAAAGTTCTTTTGTTGACCGGTTACGGTATCAACTGTGAAGAGGAGACCGCTTACGCTTTTCAAGCCTGCGGGGCGCAAACGACAATTGTACATGTTAATGATCTGATTGCCACGCCGAAGCAGCTTTCCGATTACCAGATTTTTGTCGTGCCGGGAGGTTTTTCCTATGGCGATGATACGGGATCAGGAAACGCTCTGGCTAATAAAATGCGCCATACCCTGTGGCCGGAACTTATGGCTTTTGTCGCCGCCGATCATCTGGTTTTAGGGATATGTAACGGTTTTCAGGTGTTGGTCAACCTCGGCCTGTTGCCGGGGGATGGTGACAACTCTTTTGGAAGCCGCCGGGTGGCTTTGATTGCCAACCGTACGGCTCGTTATGAGTGCCGCTGGGTGAATTTGCTCGCCGCTGAAACTGATTCGGTGTTTCTTGACGGTGTAAGCTCTCTAAGCCTGCCGGTGGCGCATGGTGAAGGGCGTTTTTTTGCTCCGCCTGAAACTCTTGCCGAACTTAAGCTGCGGCGGCAGATTGCCTTGCGTTATGTTGATGCTGAAATGCAGCTGGCTCAAGGCTCCTTTCCTGCCAACCCCAACGGTTCCCTTGATGATATCGCGGCGCTTTGCGCTGCTAAAGGCCGTATTTTTGGATTAATGCCCCACCCTGAACGAGCCTTTCGCTTAAATCAGATGCCGGATTGGCCAGAGCGTCTGGCCTTGGAGCCCGATAGTGACTGGCGGCAGCCGGGGCCGGGCCGGGTTATTTTTGAGAACGCGGTTAACTATTTTTCCTGATATCTTGCTAAGCCTCCTATTGGGGGGCTTTTAAAAAACAGTTGCATTTACTGTCTGATATGGTATGAGGAGATATTGTAATAATCCGATACTTGCTTATTTTCACCTGCTGATAATATTGAAAAACTGTTTTATCAAAAAGGATTGGCCATGCAGATCACCTCGATTTTGGTTCCCGTCGATTTTTCTGAAGATTCTTATTACGCTTTGAACCATGCTATAGAGATTGCCCAACGCCGTCAGTGTCCGCTGACTATCCTCCATGTCAACCACGATGAAAGCATGCTCCATCACTATCTCAGTGAAAAGGAGTATGACAAACTCAAGCAGGGGGCTTTAGATGATGCCCGGATTGAACTTGAGGGAATGGTAGAGCGTTTTCCGCAATTAAAGGAAATCAAGTATAGCTACCATCTTCGACGAGGTATTCCTTATGTTGAGATTCTTGAAGAACTGGAGAAGAAACCGGTAGACTTGGTGGTAATCGGCTCGCACGGACGTTCCAATCTTGACTTGAAATATTTTTATGGGACTACGGTTGAAAAAATTGTGCGGCGGGCCAAAACCAGTGTTCTGGTCACCAGAACTCCGGCTAAAAAAGGTATGAAGTAAGCCTTGAATATAGGTATGTTGTAACAGGAGTGGTTTGTTTTTTTAACTTCAATCTTTCATAAGGAGAAAAATGATGAAAAAAGTTCTATTGTTAGCCCTCTGTCTGGCTCTGGCCCTGCTCATGGCTCCGACCGCCTCTATGGCACGGATTCAGTTTGTTACCATCGGTACCGGCGGTGTCACCGGGGTTTACTATCCCACTGGTGGAGCAATTAGCCGGATGGTCAATAAAAAGGCCAAAACCTACAACATGAAAGCCACGGTTGAGTCAACCGGGGGTTCTGTTTTCAATATTAATGCCGTCCTGAATGGTGATTTAGAGTTTGGTATTGCCCAGTCCGACCGCCAGTTTCAGGCGGTAAACGGAATGAAAGAGTGGGAAGGCAAACCGCAGAAAAAATTGCGGGCGGTATTCAGCATTCATCCCGAGGCAATTACTCTGATTGCCAGTGATGAGAGTGGTATCTATGCGCTTGCGGATATGAAAGGTAAAAGAATCGCTATCGGTAATCCCGGTTCCGGTCAGTTAGGCAACTCTCGTGATGCTTTGGCGCTTGCCGGTCTTGATGAAAAGACGGATGTTAAGGCCGAGTACATCAAAGCTGTTGAAGCTGCCAGCGCTTTGCAGGATGAGCGTATTGACGCTTTCTTTTACACCGTTGGTCATCCCAATGGTTCGATTAAAGAGGCGACTGCCGGACGCATCAAGGTTCATATCGTCGAAATCCCTGATGTTCAGTCCTTAATTGCCAAATATCCCTATTATGCCAAGGCTATGATTCCGATGAAGTTTTATCCCAACGCCACCAATAAAACCGATATGGCGGCAACTTTCGGCGTTAAAGCGACTTTGGTGACATCCTCCGATATCTCCGATGATATCGTTTATGCCATCACCAAAGAGGTTTTCGACAATCTGGAAGACTTCAAAAAACTGCATCCGGCCTATTCGGTGCTGACCAAAGAGAATATGCTCGAAGGTCTCTCCGCGCCTCTACATCCCGGAGCGGTCAAATATTATAAAGAAGCTGGTTTAATGTAGTTTTGGTGTGGGGACAGATCTCCAGGCAGGGCGTCAGCCCGTTGCCGGGCGGAGTTCTGTCCCCGCCTTTTTTTTCTGAAAAGATCCGAGAATAAACGCCACGAGGGCCATGTTAAATGACGAAGCCTGAAGAAAAATCGGAACAAGAGCAGAATGCCGCTCTGCAGGAAATTATTGATGAAGAGAGTGGTGAAATTCGTACGCTACACGGTTTTGAACGTCATCTGGTTCCAATTATTGCGGTTATCTGGTCGCTTTTTCAGCTCTCGATATCAAGTTGGCTTTTGCTCGACTCGATTGCTATTCGGGCCATTCACTTGGCTTTTGCTTTAGTTCTACTATTTCTTAACATCCCCTTTTTCAAAAAACCCAAACCTTTTTTAAAGTTTCTTTCGGCTCGCGATCATATCTCCTGGAATGATTATCTCTGTGCGGCGCTGGGAGCGATCAGTGCTCTTTATCTCTATTTTGATTGGGAAGGTATCGCTAATCGTTCCGGGATGCCGACGACTACCGATGTGGTCTTTGGCATTATTCTTTTGGTTCTCCTTTTAGATGCCGCTCGCCGGGCCTTAGGGCCAGCTCTCTCCATTATTGCTCTTGTCTTCAGTGCTTACGCTTATTTTGGCCCCTACATGCCCGATATTCTGGCTTTTCGCGGGGTTTCGGTAACTCGTTATCTGAGCCAGATTACGTTATCAGGAGAAGGTATTTACGGGATTCCTCTGGATGTGTCGGCCCGGGTGGTCTTCCTCTACGTTCTCCTTGGCGGCATCCTTGAAAAAGCCGGGGCCGGTAAATTTTTTATCGATCTGGCTTTATGTTTTCTCGGTCGTTTCAAAGGTGGGCCTGCCAAAGCGGCGGTTCTGGCCAGCGGCTTTACGGGGATGGTTTCGGGCTCCAGTATCGCCAATATCGTGACTACCGGAACCTTTACGATACCTTTGATGAAAAAGGTCGGCTACCCGGCGACCAAGGCTGCCGCAATCGAGGTTGCGGCGAGCACTGATGGTCAGTTAGCCCCGCCAATTATGGGGGCCGCAGCTTTTATTATTGCTGAATATGTTAATGTCCCTTACGTTGCGGTAGTCAAGGCTGCCGCAATTCCGGCCTTTGCTTCCTACGTTGCCTTACTCTATATTACCCATATCGAAGCCTCTAAACTCGGCTTGCGGGGCCTGCGTAAAGATGAGCTCCCAATTCTCATGCAGACCCTAATGGAAGGGCTCCATTTTTTGATTCCGATAGGTGCCTTGCTCTATGAACTGATCTATCTGCGTCACTCCCCGGACAAGTCCGCTTTTAACGCTATTTTATGGCTCGTGTTCGTAGTTGTCGCCAAGGATATATTGGATGCTCGCGGCAGTGGCGGATTTATCGGCAAAGGTATTAAGAAAAGTCTTTCTACGATCTACGACGGGCTCGCTTCCGGAGCTAAAAATATGGTTACGGTGGCGGTCGCCTGTGCCTCGGCCGGGATCATTGTCGGGGTTGTCAATATGGGGATCGGCGGCATGATAACCCAGATTGTTGAACAGCTTTCGGGCGGCAATATCTATCTTATGCTGATGATTACAGCGATAGCCAGCCTTTTGATCGGGATGGGGCTGCCGACGACAGCGACCTATATCGTTATGGCCTCATTGACGGCCCCTATTATTGTTGAAGTTGGCGGCTTAAATAACTTCGTCGTTCCCCTGATGGCAGCCCATCTCTTCTGTTTCTATTTCGGGATTTTGGCCGATGACACGCCGCCGGTGGGCCTCGCCTCTTATGCGGCTGCAGCTTTGGCTCGATCAGATCCCATTAAAACCGGTATTCAGGGGTTTATGTATGATATTAGAACCTCGATTTTGCCCTTTATGTTTATCTTTAACAGCGACCTGATTCTCCATAATATCAACAGCTGGCCGTTAGGAATCCTGATCTTTATTATGGCTTGCGTTGGAACCTGCGCTTTTGCGTCGGCTACCCAAGGCTGGTTTCTGATGAAAAACAAGTGGTATGACCTCTTTATACTGCTGGGAATTTCATTGATTATGTTCCGGCCCGGATTGCTCTCTGAGCAGCTCTCACTTCCCAATAAATATCTGGCCTATCCCATTGGACTGTTAATTTTGGGGGCCTTTTATCTGTTGCAGAAAAGGCGGTTAAGCCGTAGCCCTGCTACGGCTTAAACCCTGAAAGCAACATTTGCAACATTGATGACTATTTTGTATCCCGCAACGGGGGATTTTCCCGTTGCGGGATGTTTTTGTCTGCAAATTCAGGGTACACAATCCCGATTTCCTTCGGAGAATCGGGTTAAGTCCCCAAAAATTTACTGAAATGCACCACCAACATGCAATGTTTCTCTACTTACGCTGAGTAGTTACGTCCTCATTTGTGTTTATTTGTGTCCATTTGTGGTTCTGTTTTTAAAGGAGTATAATTGTGAAGACCAAAATAACCATTCTTTGTGAAAATTCAGTCGGCATGCCTTTCGGCGGTATCGGCGAGCACGGTTTTGCCTGTTTTATTGAGACTGACCATGGCAACTATCTTTTTGATACCGGTCAGGGCCAGGGTATTACGCAGAACGCGATGTTTTTGAAAAAAAATCTGGCCTCGATAAAATCAATCATGATCAGCCACGGTCACTATGATCATGTCGGTGGTTTACCGCAAGTCTTGGTTCAGCGCGGTCAGGTCCCGGTCTATGCTCACCCGGAAATTTTCATTGAACGTTTTTGGGGCGAGGCCCGCCGGGCTATCGGGATTCCTTTTCGTCGCTCTTTCCTTGAATCACTGGGAGCTGATTTTCGCTTTTCCCGCGAGATGGTCGAAGTCGGGCCTGGGCTCTTTCTGACCGGAGAGATTCCCCGGCATACCACTTATGAGGTTGGCGATCCCAATATGGTAGCGGTGACTGAGTCAGGTCAAGAGCTTAAACCTGATCCGATAAACGACGATCTCTCTCTGGTGATTAAGTCCGCAAAAGGGTTGATCGTTATCTTGGGTTGTGCGCATTCCGGCATGGTTAATATCCTCGATTATGTCAAAGAAAAATTTCCCAGCGATAATATTTATGCGGTTGTCGGCGGCACCCATATGGGTTTTTCCGGCGATGAGCAGTTTGCCGAAACGCTCAAAGTGATCGACAATTACGAGATTGAAAAACTCGGGGCTTCCCACTGTACCGGTCTCGAAAAATCGGCTCTCCTCTACGCCCGGATGCCGGAACGTTTCTTCTTTGCCTGCGTTGGTGCTAGTTTAGAAGCTTAAAGTATTAAATGGGTGTTGTTTGACGTAATTGTTGGATTCGTGTAGTATGAATATAGATGTTGTCAGTGAGATTGAGAATATTGAAGTAATTGCTGTCGGCGGAAAAATACGGGATATCATGCGTATCCGTAAACAGTATGGGGATGGACGTTGGCGCAAGTTAAAAGGTTGTGCTATGATCGTATTGCCGGAAGGTGGTATTGCCAGAGCCGAGTTGCACTGGTACGAGGCCCATGGAATTGGTCGCAAGAAAATGAAAATCAAAAGATTGATGGAGTGAGGCCATGGAAGAAAAGCAAATTGAGCCCATTTTTGTACTTTGTCTGGAAAATAAGGATTGTGACGATTTGGAAGCGCGCAAATTTTATCAGGTTTTAGCGGATGATCGAGCGGCTGAAGAAGGTTACATGAGAATAATTGATGAGTCGGGTGAGGATTATCTGTATCCCGCATCATATTTTATTACTATTTCTTTACCGCAAAAAGCTTGCGAGGCCTTCCGTCTTGCTGTTTGAAAAGGACATTTCATAATTTTGCAAAAATTTAATAAAATTGCCGAAAAACGGCGGGCCGGAGAGCGCTTGTCGTCAAGCGATGCCCTCTTTCTTTATGAAGAGGGCGATTTTTTTGCCCTGGGCAAACTCGCGGCTGAAATCAACCAAAAGATCAATGGTGAGACGGTTTACTACAATATTAATCGTCATATCAACCCGACCAATATCTGCGTCAACCAATGCCGCTTTTGCGCGTACAGCAAGCTAAAAGGTGAAGAGGGCGCTTACGAGCAGTGTGTGGACGATATTCTTTGTGAGGTAAAAGATGCCGAAACTCTTGGTATTCGGGAGTTTCATATTGTCGGCGGCCTGCATCCTGATTGGCCTTTTGCGTACTATCTGGAGCTCTTGCAAAGTCTTAAAAATGAACATCCAGACATCGTCATTAAGGCTTTTACTGCCGTTGAAATAGACTACTTCGCCAAAATCAGCGGTCTCGATATCCTGACGGTTTTCAAGCGGTTACAGGAGGTTGGCCTCCAGGCGATGCCCGGCGGCGGGGCCGAGATTTTCACTCCCGCCATTCGCAATCAGATCTGTCCTGAAAAAATCTCTGGAGCCCGCTGGCTTGAGATTATGGAGATGGCGCACCAAGCCGCAATTCCGACCAATGCAACGATGCTCTACGGCCACGTTGAAAGTTTTTCCGACCGTATTGATCATATGGAAAAACTGCGTACTCTGCAGGATAAAACCGGAGGATTCCAGGTTTTTATCCCTTTAGCTTTTCATGCGACCAACACTGACATTCGCAAAAAAGGTGAGACCAGCGGCATTGACGATTTGAAAACGCTGGCTATCGCCCGCCTCTATCTCGATAATTTTCAGCATATCAAAGCTTATTGGGTTATGCTCGGAGAGAAGATTGCCCAACTGGCTCTGCTTTTCGGCGTCAATGATCTTGACGGAACCGTAGTTAAGGAACGCATCACCCATGCTGCCGGAGCTAAAAGTGCGGCCGGTTTAAGTGAGGCCTACATCAGAAACTCAATTATTCGGGCGGGCCGTAAGCCGGTCGAACGAGATACTTTTTATAAAGCGGTATCAAATAACTAACGCGGGCGTTGCCCGCAATCCTAATGCCTCCCGCAAAGACGCTAAGGCGCAAAGAGTTCAAATAATCAATTTATTTCTTGGTTTTTCTTGGCATCTTGGCGTCTTGGGTGCGCCCTGCGAATGGGCAAGAGACTAATTTTTATGGTTTCATCGATTATGACAACTTCAAGACTTGATCGCCAACAGGCTCTGGATCTCTTTGAAAATTGCGACCTCCTTGAGCTTGGTGAGATGGCTCAGGCCCGGCGCCTGCAGCTGCACCCCGAAAAAAGGGTCACGTTTGCCATTGATCGCAATATTAACTACACCAATATCTGCGAGTGTCAGTGTCGTTTTTGCGCCTACTATCGGCGGCCGGAAGATGCCGATGCCTTTGTTATCGACAACACCACTCTGTATCAGAAAATTGCTGAAACTATAGAGCTCGGTGGAACCCAGATTCTGCTTCAGGGCGGCCTGCATCCGGATCTTAAAATCGATTATTATATTGGTCTTTTAGAGACGATTAAAAAGGATTTTCCGGCCATCCATATTCATGGGTTCTCGCCGCCGGAGATCTCTCATCTCGCCGCTTTGTCAAAGCTTAGTTTGAACGAAACCCTGCAACAGTTAAAAAATGCCGGTCTCGGCTCAATTCCTGGCGGCGGGGCCGAAATCCTTGATGATCGGGTTCGTACCCTGATCAGTCCCAACAAGATCGGTTGGCAACGCTGGCTTGAGGTTATGGAAACAGCTCATAATTTGAACCTGCGCACGACGGCAACGATGATGTTCGGCTCCTTAGAGACGCCAAAAGAGCTCGTAGAACATCTTTTTCGGGTGCGTGAGGTGCAAGATCTCACCGGCGGGTTTACGGCGTTTATCCCCTGGAGTTTTCAGTCTGCCAACACCGAACTCGCCCCTGAAGTGCCGCATCCGGCTACCGGCGTTGACTATCTCCGGGTTCTCGCCCTCTCGCGCCTAGTTCTCGATAATATTGATAATCTGCAAGCCTCTTGGGTTACGCAAGGAACCAAAATGGCTCAGGTTGCCCTCTATTTCGGGGCCAACGATTTCGGCTCGACCATGATCGAAGAAAATGTCGTCGCCGCCGCCGGCGCCCACTTCTCAATCTCCCTGCAAGAGCTCGTCGACACGATCAAAGAGGCCGGTTTCAAGGCAACCCAGCGCGATACCCTCTACAATCTAATCAAAGAATTTTAGTAACTATTCAGCGTAAGCAGAAAAACACCTAAATTTGATGGATTTCAGTGAATTCTGGGGACATAACCTGATTCTCCGAAGGAAATCGGGATTGTGTCCCCAGAATTTACGGGTTAGCTGAATCGTCCCTTTTTTAATTGGGGTCAGGGTAAAATTAAATAGTCAATAAATAATTTTACTCCGAACCCCATTTTGCCCCAAATTACTTTCTCCAATAATTGTTAGCCTCTGCTATAATTTTGAATTCCATAGACACCAATTCAACGGCTCTCATCAACATCATGGGATCTTCAGCATATATTTTTCTTATCCGATGTTTTGCTTCGCTGTCGCGCTGAATAGTACCAATGGTTTTTCTGACAATCGTGATAGCCAGCATTCTTCCCTCAAGTGGTGTTGCGGTAATTAGACTTGGCATGTAATCAGACGACTTAGGAGCAGCATCACCTGCGATTGCGTAACCTGACAATAATGTTATTGTGACGAAAGCGAGAATTGCGAGTAGTTTTTTCATGGGTAAACTCCTGTTTGGTAAAATCTGAACAAACCTTATTAGATTTTCAATTTCTTAACGTTTTACGGCGCTCTATTTAAGGTTATAAAAAACCTCACGGCCCAAATAGTCGCTTTGCCCGTAAAGCTCTCTTTCGATGCGCAAAAGCTGGTTGTATTTGCAGATGCGGTCGGTGCGGCTGGCGGAGCCGGTTTTGATCTGGCCGGTGTTTAAGGCGACGACGAGATCGGCGATGGTTGAATCCTCGGTTTCGCCGGAGCGGTGCGAGACGACGGCAGTGTAGCCCGCCTTTTTGGCCATAGCGACGGTCTCCAGGGTTTCAGTTAGGGTGCCGATCTGGTTAAGTTTGATCAGGATTGAGTTGGCTGAACCCTCCTCAATGCCTCGGATCAGGCGTTTGGGGTTGGTGACAAAGAGGTCGTCGCCAACAATCTGAATCTTTTTACCGAGTTTATCCATCATCAGTTTCCAGCCTTCCCAGTCATCCTCATCATGACCATCTTCGATCGAGATAATCGGATATTTGTCGACCATCTCGGCATAGAAATCGACCAAGCCTGCGGCATCAAGAGATTTGCCTTCAGCCTCAAGGTGGTATTTACCGTCTTTGTAAAATGAGCTGGCAGCGGCATCGATAGCGATGAGTATTTCCTCTCCGGCTTTATAGCCAGCCGCCGCAATCGCTTCAACAATCAATTGGAAAGGTTCTTCATTGGATTTCAGGTTGGGGGCGAACCCCCCCTCATCTCCGACTGATGTGTTGTAACCTTTTCCTTTGAGAACCTTTTTTAGAGCGTGAAAGGTTTCGGTGCCCATGCGCAGAGCTTCGGCAAAATTTTCAGCCCCGACCGGCATGACCATGAATTCCTGAATATCGACGTTGTTGTCGGCATGCTGGCCGCCATTTAAGATATTCATCATCGGCACCGGCAGAAGATGGGCATTGATGCCGCCGATATATTGGTAGAGAGGCAGGCCGACGACCTCAGCCGCCGCCCGGGCCGTGGCTAAAGAGACACCGAGCATGGCGTTGGCTCCGAGTCGGCCCTTGTTTTCAGTGCCATCCATATCAATTAGGGCCTGATCGAGTTCGCGTTGCCGGGTGGCGTCAAAACCGATAATCCGATCTGCGATCTCACCATTGACATTGCCAACCGCCTGACTTACTCCTTTGCCGAGATAGCGTTCCTGATCACCATCTCTCAGCTCAACCGCTTCATGAATACCGGTGGAGGCTCCAGAGGGGATTGCAGCCCGTCCCACGACACCACTTTCTAGAGTTACTTCGACTTCTACAGTCGGATTACCACGTGAATCAAGAATCTCCAGAGCTTCAACATCAACGATAAACGGCATTTTTTTCTCCTTGATTTTTTATGAGTTTATCTTACTTGATAGAATAAAAACTAAAAACAGTTAAAAAACAGTTCCTTTAGGCACCACTACGACGCCTCCGGGTGAAACCGGAAATCTTTGCCGATCTTTTTCAAGATCATAACCGATTTCAGTGTTAGGTGGAATACGCACCCCTTTGTCTATAATAGTTTTGCGAATTCTTGATTTACGGCCAATTTCAACCTGATGCATGAGGATTGATTCATGAACTTGAGCAAAGCTGTTGATGCGAACCCCGGGCGAGAGAACCGAGCGTTCAACCAGGCCGCCGCTGATGATGACGCCGTTGCAGACGAGTGAATCAAGGGCGCGGCCGACACGTTTTTCCCGGACGTTGGCAAAGACAAATTTAGCTGGCGGCATCTGTGACTGATATGTGCGCAGTGGCCATTGGCTGTCATAGAGGTTAAATTCGGGGTCAACCCCGGAGAGGTTGATGTTGGCCTCCCAATAAGCGTCGATGGTTCCGACATCACGCCAGTAGGAGGCGTCTTCTCTGGTTTCTCCCGAACCAAAGGGGTAGGCGAAAACCCGTTCTTTGGGGTAGAGGGCGGGGATAATGTCTTTGCCGAAGTCATGGCTGCTGTCAGGATCGGCGGCATCAGCTTCAAGGAGTTTTTTCAATTTCTCAAACTCAAAAATATAGATTCCCATTGAGGCGTAGGCTTTATCCGGTTGTCCGGGAATCCCCTTGGGTTCCTTTGGTTTCTCCTGAAAACCGATAACTTGTTGTTTTTCATCAACTTCAAGGATGCCGAGTCCGGTGGCCTCCTGACGGTTAACCGTGATCGCCGAAATTGTCAATGCGGCATTATTGGCTTGGTGGAAAGCCAGCATTTTGCCGTAATCCATCTTATAAATGTGGTCACCGGCCAGAACTAAAATATATTTGGGTCGAATAACTTCAAGTGAGTAGAGGTTTTGGTAGATGGCGTCAGCCGTGCCTTCATACCATCTTTCACCAACTCTCATCTGAGGCGGAATTTCGTAGATGAACTCGCCTAATTCAGGGTTGAAAATACTCCATCCGGCCGCCAGGTGGCGGGAGGCGGAACCCGATTTATATTGGGTCAGGACAATGATTTTGCGGATATGGGAGTTGAGGCAGTTACTTAAAGTGAAGTCGATGATCCGGTATTGACCGGCAAAAGGGACAGCCGGCTTAGCCCGATCCCTGGTCAATGGACTCAAGCGCTTACCCTCACCTCCGGCCAAAACAACTGCAAGAAGATCATTCAACATAGCCTGCCTCCTTTTCAATTTTATTGTGTCTGGAAATTAGTAGCAAAGCGGAAACGAAATTGCAAGGTAAATACAACTATCTAATTTCGTAGACCGGCAATTAGGCGTTGATGTTTTAAGAGGAGGTTTAAAGCGTCAATCGGGTTGGTAACTATAAGGTCGGCGGCAGCTACGGAGCGAGCGTGTGCTCCTTCAGCACCTAAGACACAGATGCCCAAAACGGCTTCTTGCAGCATCAGGTGGTCATTGTAACCGTTACCAATT
>JAGGWR010000214.1 GCA_021163445.1 Candidatus Tharpella aukensis | reverse complement strand
TGGCGCGATTTTCTCACCGACTAACACTTTTAAGCACCTGCTGTCAATTGCTTGCTCAAGGGCAATAAAAAAGCAGGCTATCTTTAGTCAAGATTAAATCGACTGTTTTCCACAAGGACTGAAGGCACTCTGCTTGCCACATTCTCCTTGACAGAAAAACCGTGCTGATGATAGGAATCCACAGTTACTTTCACCTTTTTTATTTCGACCATTTAATCATAGAGCATTACGAAAATGTCACAAATACAATCCGACAACCCTGCGACAACACCTGAAAGCAAAGTCACCCCACCCACCGGTAATGCCGCAGGAGCAGATCCCGACCCCAATTCGGATCATCCAACTCAAGCCAAAAACTCAGAAGAAAAGCCCTCAGAAGAAAAGTCCAACGAGAAAGAATCCAGAAAAAAACGGGCTCGAACCTCAAACAAGTCGCAAACTAAAGGAATCGCCGCCCTCTTTGAAAAAGAGGAGCTCAAAGAGCTTTTCCGCTCCTACCTGGTCACCATCTGCATCATTGAAGGTTTTATCTTCTTTGTCAGCTTCTTAAGTCAAATAGGACCTGAAACCATCCCCTTCCCATGGAAACCATACTTTTTCGCGGCTTTTATCATCCCTCTAACCATCACTTTCCTACTCGGTATCATTGTCATCAGCTTTAATCGCTACATCTTTGGCCACCAGGAAATCAGCAGTGAAATCAATGACCTTTTTCAGTCCGCTACCGATACCAGAAGTCGAATCCAAAAATTCCACGCCTTCCTTTTTGTCATCCGCCAGGTACCCTTTCTTTTCGGCCTCATCATTCTGGTCGCCCTCTCCGGAATCGTCTACAAACTCGACGACATCCTGGCCGTCATCGGTGATGTCGGCGGACGCACGGCCCACTATCTCCTTATCGGCCTGGCCGTGGTTTTCGGAGTGGCGGTGGTTGTCGGCCTGATCTGGATGTTCTTGAGCTACAACCTGCGGAAAAAGACACTTGAATACCAGTATCAATACAAAAAAGATGTTATCGATAAAACCGGTCTGGTTATGATTGGTGAAGATCGGGTAATGGACAGAGATGGAAGAATTCTCTCATTCGGCCAGCTCCAAGGAATCACCTACAAAGCAAAAATAGATGATGATAATGATGATAATGATGGAGAAACTTTAATTATTGAACCTTAGTCACATACGATACTTACTTGCCATCTCTTTACTTTTCATACTGATTTCCTGCGCCGGATCGTCACCTCAAACCCGGCTACCGAACTCACGGTTACCGGACAATTGCTGGCTTTTACAACCGGTTGTCTATCGCCTGCGCCAGAGTGCCAAACTTGAATATCAGAATAAAGTGAAGATGCTTGAAGGTTTTATGGAACTCGACCTGAAGCAAAAACGAGCCCACCTGGTAATTTTCAACGCCTTGGGTTTAACCCTGCTCAACATTGAAGTCGAACCCCATAGTTACAAGCTTGACGAAGCTGCAACTGACTCTGAAGACCAGCCGCCGGCAAATCGAAGAAAGCAACAATTTGCCCGTATGGCGGCTACGGCCGTCCAGCATATTTTTTTCAGTCTGGACAGTTACTCAGCAACTTCTGCCGACCACAAACCGCAAACCATAACTGAGTTCAGCGGCAAGCCGCAGCACCTGACAAAAATCGGTGACAACCGGCAAAAACCCAACTGGGCTGTCACCTACCATAACTACGATCAAACACTTATCGGCCCAGCAAAAATTGCCCGGCTACCGAACCGGATTATCCTGCAAAACCGCAAACCGGACTATCGCCTGACTCTCTGGCTCCACAAAGCTAAACTGATAGAGAAGGATGTTCAGGAATAATCATGACCACTATGCGCCAGGCCCTGCTCAAAACAGCTCAAAACAATCTGGTCACCAGCGAACCGGATAGCGGTTGGCAAAACTTTTGCCCGGCCGCCGATTTCATCGGTTTTGACGGCCATTTTCCCGACTACCCGGTGCTCCCGGCGATGCTCCAGGTGCTGCTCGGGATTATCGTCAGCGAAAAGCTCTGTGGTCAAAAACTAACATTGCAAAAACTCGATAAAGCGAAATTCATGAGTCAAATTCAACCCGGACAAATAATTACGGTCGCCGGCCAAATCACTAGGCCCGTAACCGAAGAGCCCGGACAAACCATCAAAGCCAAAATCACCATAACGGTCGCCGAAAAAAGAGCGGCTTCGATGACTCTACACCTAAATCAAGCATGAAAAAAACTCCCTTTAAAACAGTTCCCGACGCCCCGCAACCCCTCTCTTTTACAGTCGAAAGGCGGGTTCGTTTCGAAGAGGTTGATTCCTTAGGCATCGTCTGGCATGGCCGTTATCCCAGCTATTTTGAAGATGTCCGGGAAGCCTTGGGCGACCACTACAAAATCGGCTACCTCGATTTTTTTAAAAATGGGGTAGCAGCCCCCATCCGCCAACTTCACTTCGATTACGTACACCCTTTACAATTGTGCGAACATTTCACGATCAAAGGAGAACTGCACTGGTCGGAAGCGGCTCGACTCAATTTAACCTATCAGATTTTCAATGCTCAAGGTAAGTTGACAACCTCGGGTTATAGCGTTCAGATGATGCTAAATTATGAAGATAAAACCATATTGATGGTACCACCACCTTTCATACAAAATTTTCTGCAACGCTGGCGACAAGGTTTCAAATAAGGATAAATTTTTGCGTATAACAAAAATATGGGGAGATAGGAGATTCGCGGAAAGCCTCCAGGGAGACGGCTCTTGAACGAGGTTTGGATTGTGGCCACGGCGGCAGTCTCGGCCCTGGGCGAGAACCAATCTGAAAACTGGTGCAGGCTCCTCGCCGGAGAATCAGCCATAGCCCCGATCAAACTTTTTGCCACAGATCCTTATTACTGCAAAATTGCGGCTGAAATAAAGGGGCTGCAAACTGACCCGCAATCTGAAAATCGCCTGCCGACCCTGCTGAAAAAACTTTTCCAGGATTTCCCAGCCCCTCTACCAAACAATTGCACCCTGATTGGAGCCACGCTCAAAGGAGAGATCGACCGCCAGGAAAAAATCTGGCAGGGGAAAATCCGGCAGGAAAAATCAACCAAAAAAAAATCGGCACAAAATAACTTCGAAGCCGCAACCTGGGTCGCCCACTATTTCGGCTTAGACGATCCCGGCATCATGATTAATGCGGCCTGCGCCTCTTCAACCATCGCCTTAGCCACCGCCGCCAGCCGGATTGCTACCGGCCAACAAGAGGCTATCCTCGTCTGGGCGGCCGAGATTCTTGCCGAATTTGTCTTTGCCGGTTTTGCCTCACTCCAGGCTTTAACCCCGGATAGCTGCCGCCCTTTCGCTAAAAACCGCAACGGCTTAGCCTTAGGTGAAGGAGCCGCCGCCCTCCTCCTGATGTCAGATCGGCAAGCCCGCAAAGAGGGTCGAAAACCACTAGCTAAAATAAAAGGTTGGGGGGTAGCCAACGACGCCGTCCATCTAACAGCCCCAGCCCGGGATGGGCGGGGCTTGATCAAAGCCTGCCGCCGCGCCTTAAATCGAGCCGCTTTAGAAGCCGAAGAAATTGCCGCAATCAATGCGCATGGAACCGGTACGATTCATAATGATGGCATGGAAATCGCCGCTTTTTCTAAACTTTTCGGCCGCAGAAAAGTCCCTTTCCACTCAATAAAAGGGGCTCTCGGCCATACGCTGGGTGCCGCCGGAGCTCTGGAAACCGTAATCGCCGTCGACTCTCTGAAAAACCAACTCCTACCGCCAACCACTGGTCTTAAAGATGCGAAAGCGGAAAACGAGATCGCCGACCAAGTCTCTTCAGAAAAACAAACGTTTTCAGGAGAGCATATCCTGGTCACTAACTCCGGTTTCGGCGGCGTCAACGCCGCCTTAATTTTGGCGAAAAGCAAATAAATCAACCTACTTTCAACCAAAGTCTCCGGCTACCAGTTCAAAAATAATTTTGTCGGCTTTTTTCATCAACGGTTCCCTGACTTCAGCCGGGAGAAAGGAGTGGGAAAAAGCTTGTTTGATCATCGCCAACGCATCCCACAGGGTAAGCCCGCCAACCAGCCGGGACGCGGTCAGGTATTCATTGGACAGTGTCGTCTTACTGATTCCGGGATTATCGGTACAAATGGTTAAAGGCAAACCCATCTCCCATAATTTTTTTAACGGATAGATGTTTTTCCGACTAAAACCCAAACTCTCCGACCGGGGATCATGAAAACCGACAACTTCCAGGTTACTGGTCGGGCAAAGTTCCAAACAGATGTTGCGATTTCGAAAGCGGGCCGCCAGCTCTGGGGAATCGACCAGGGTTAAGCCATGACCAATACGATCCGCATTAAGATGATAAGCCGCCTGCCAGATTTTGTCTGCCGCCGTCCCCTCTCCCGCGTGAATCGTTACCGGCAAACAACGCGCAAAAACCGGTTCCAGGAGAGAGGCGATCTCCCGCAGGTCACCACTCTCTTCTTTACCGGCCAAATCCAGACCAACAACGAAATTTCTCAGCTCAGAATTGTCACCGGCCTGCACAACAAGCTTTGCGGCTCTCTCCAGCCGCGCCTCCGAGCCTTTTTCAAGATCTCGACGATCACTGATAATGATAAAGCCAAAAACCGGCCGCCACAGCGTTTCACTATCTTCTTCGATTAAGCACGTAAGCGCCCGGTAAAAAAGCCGTAAAAAACGTAAACCATCTCCACCCAGATATTTCAGCGGGCTGCCCCGCAGTTCACAATAGAGCAGCCGTTCCCTTTTGACATAGTCATAAACTTCACGGGCATATTGAACTATCGCCGCCGCATGCCCTAAAATCGCCGATCCGGTCAACTCACCGGGCCGCTCGTAAGCGGTAAAACCATGTTCATGTTCGGTGCGAAGAGCAAAACGCGGCCGGGTTGCGGCAAAAAGATGTTCGGCTAAAACCTCCTCAGAAAGATTTACCAACAACGCCGCACAATTTGCGCTTCGATCACCTGTTTTAAGCAACGCTGGCCACTCCCAGGGCCACTCTTTCGCTTGCAAAAGCCCAGCAACTCGAACAAGAGCCGCCTTTTTTTCATCCTCGGACAAAGCTTGCCAGACCGCCGCACCCACTCTTTTCTGAGCCGCAAGATCAAGAATTCCACCCAGATGACAATGGAGTTCAGCCTTCGGCAAACGCGCAAACCAATCTCGGTGTTCCTCAGTCAATGGGGTTTTACGTAAATGCTCAATAATCCTAGGGGCCAGCCGATAGAGACTACGCCAGTTTTCATGACGTTCATCCTGACTGACCGCCGCCAGATAGTTGCCGAGAAGTTGCTGCCCCTCTTTTTCCCGCTCATTTATCTCAGCAGCCAAACTTGCGGCCCCAGCTTCCGCCCGCCAGCGGCAACTCGTGAAATTGGGCTCCGAATTTCCAGCATTAATCTCAGAAGCCTGCGGCAAAGAAAAACGTGCCCCGGTTACCGGCCCCCGCCCCTGCCAATCAACATCCAATAGATCGCTGCGATAACCGCGCCCAACAAAAAGCGGCATCACCACTGAAACACAGGACATAATCCGTTCAGGTAAATTACGGGCCAAATCTGCCGGAGCCAAAACTTCTTCAGGCAAATCCTTGATCATAAATGCCGCCGTCGGCCGAAAAAGCTGCGGCGGAAAATCGCCGTTATCGACAACATGAAGCAACCCATCACAACCAAAAACCGTGCCCGCCCACTGCAAGTCTGCACTCATGGTTTTGCGGCCTCCGGCCAGAGAGAGCAAAACCTGCCCCGAATTTCCGGCCAACTCTTGCGCTTTCAGCACGACCCGCAATGTCAACTCCCGAATTCGGCGGCACTCATCTTCGCCCGCCAACTCATTGGTTCCTGCGGCCTGCCAGACCCGCAAAGGCCGGACATCGCCAAGCAGCCCCCACCATTTCGCCAAAGAGTTAAGACTGTTAACCGTCTTCTCCCCCTCAGTGGTCACCACCCAAACCTCATCCGGCGCCCGCAAACCCTGCTCCCGAACTAAAGCCAGCAACCGTTCGCGTTGCGGATGTTTCGCATAAAGCGGCAGGAAATCGGGATCAACAAAAGCCAGAACCTCGGGAATCACCGCCCAACTTGCCCCCAGCGTACAGACCAAAATATTCTTCAAAGCAGATAAAACTCCTTCTCGTCCAGATCGCAGAATTCACCCGGCCCATACTTCATCTTTTTCTATATCTTATACTGTCGTATAAGCCTGATCTGTACGGTTGGGTTTATCGGGATAGCGCAGACGCAGTAAGTTATGTTCAACCATAGGATTCAAATATCGTTGACGAAGGCCCTCGTCGCTACGAGCCACTAATTCAGCAAGTTGATTACGTGACAACCAACGTTTATTACAAAGTCTAAGTATGATGGATTCCATCTCTTTCTGATTAAGCCGTTTTTTTCGCACTGCGAGCGAAGCGATTTCTTGAAGTATTTTAATCTCTTCCTTATGTAGGGAGTGATTTTCCTTATGTAGGGAGTGATTTTCCTTATGTAGGGAGTGATTTTCCTTATGTAGGGAGTGATCTTCCTTATGTAGGGAGTGAGTCACCCCATAAATAACGTTTGGTAAATAGTAACGCGTCCAACGACCTTTTCCTTCCTGGCGCAAAACATCTCCGGCCACTAACTTTTGCAGCATTGCTGTAATATCAGCCGCATGGCTTCCGGTGATCTGCCGCATTCGTGCATTGTCAACCCCCTCTTCTAGATCTGCGGTAACCAAGGCTTGCACCTCTAAAGGCGAAAAATGCTGAAAACGCTCACCAAACCGTCCCTGTAAGAGTTTCAGTGATTTCTCCGGAATAAGGCTCATCATCGGCAACATCCACTGCACCCGATCCGGCTGAAACTGCTCCGACACTTTCGGTGAACGCCAGTGCTGCGACTCCCACCCACGACGAATTTTATCAATTCCTGATCCCGCTTTTTCGCCGACCCCGATCATAGAAAACATAGTTTGCAAAGACTTATTACGACACTCACTGACATTGCCGCGCAAAAGTTGTTCAAAAGAGATCAACAAAGTTCCGGGATTGGAAAACTCAAAACGATCCCGATACTTTTCCACCACAATACCACCCATTCCCTGATAGTCGGCATGAATCAGAGCATTGACCAAAGCTTCTCGGATCGCCTCATGGACAGGGGTCTCATCTTTGCGAAACAGTTCGCCGTCAAGTTTAAATGGAATTTTTAAATCCGCAGCCAAATGCTGAATCACCCGCAGATAGAACTGAAATAAATTTCCCGGCCATGTACCATCAATGGTTAAACGATCTGTCCAACGAACATCCGGATCATCAGATAGCTTTTCCCGATAATCAACATGGTACTGAGGCAGCACCTCGCGCAAAGCCTCCTCTTTACCAAACATCAGCAACCCCGCCACAGTTAAACCTTCATTACCGTTGGTACGATGCCGCCGCCAGCCGCCCAATTTGGATAACAGGCCAATATCATCTTCACTCAACCATGGGTGTGTGGGTTTAAATGAAGCAAAGCGATGACGATATTGCTGAAGGCTTAGAAGATCCAAATCATGTAGAGTGACACCCTCCAAAACACGGCTGTCAGCCGGATTCTCCGCCCGATCTGCCAACATCCGGCTGACTTCCTGCTCGGTACAATGATAATCCCCTTCAAAATTTCGCCGATATGTGCCGGTAAGCGGATTCTGATTGAGAAAAACCGGACGCTGAATCCGGGTAGCTCGAGGTACATGGATGGCCAAAACAATGGTATTTCCCCATGGTAACTCAACCACATCACAATTTGCGAGTAAATTGCTATTAATTTTGCCTCGGTTATTGATGATGTTCCAAAAGTTTTTTTTCAGCCGTCCAACATCAGTCACTCCGCTCACGATACCATTATCTTCCACCCCCAGCAAGACAACCCCGCCCTGACTGTTGGCCATAGCACTATAGGTCTCCCATAAACTTTGGGGCAAACCGCCTTTGGCGGATTTAAATTCCAGATCGTCACTCTCACTCCAATCAAGACGAGTCAAAATTGTCGGCAAATCAATATAGCTCGTTGAAGACATCAGTTTTACCCTTATTTTAGTTTAAGCATATGCTCCGCAATTATACCAGTTAAATTATTATGCGGGGCTTAATCCGTTGTAAATATTCTTCAAAGCAGATAAAACTCCTTCTCGTCCAGATCGCAGAATTCACCCGGCCCATACTTCATCTTTTTCTGCCAACAGCGTTGACAAAGATCAAAATAGACGACAAAATCTTCATCTTCAATAATCCGCCTGACCGCCTGACGTAAACGGGCGATAACAACCTCCGTCGCCTCAACCTCAAAGACCGATTTCTGCACCCGGAAGCCGTAACTTTCCATCTTTTTTGCGACCTTATGCAGACGTTTAGGGTCGCGGATATCATAAATAACGAGCCAATGCTTCATCGTCACAAAATCTCAAAAGCCAGCAGTTTTATCAACGTACCGGTACCATCGGTCAGGGCTTTGCGGCTGCAATCTTCACACAGGGGATAGATAAAGAAATAGTCTTTTTCACTATCGACCACGGCCAATACCTGATCACGCATACGCTCCATCCGCTTCTGCTCCATCTCACACTGAAAGAAAGATTTCTGCACCCTTAAGCCAAAATCCTCCAGAATTTTGGCCGTCCGCCGCAGACGTTTAGGCTGGGAAATATCGTAACAGACAAGATAGATCATAAAAGAGCCCGCCTCTACTTAATTTGAAAGGGGTTATAGCGACTCTCTTCACCGGTCAGAACCCGGCGGAAATGTTTAACCTGTTCAAAAAATATTTTTTTGTGGGTTATCCGACCATCGACCGGCGGATAGAAGAAAGGCGTATCAAGCTTTTTTTCAAATTGGGTAATAACCTTGCGTAAACCCTCTTTTGTCAACAAAACGCCCCGTTTTTCGGGGCCATCGTCATCAGATTCAGCTTCAGACTTTTCCGGTTGCCGGGGATAATCACCATCACCGGCAAATGAAACATCCTCAAAGTTACCCTCCGCGAGCACCCCGAGATTAAACATGGAAACCGTCAGGGTGTCAGCCAGCGGCACGCGAAACTCCTCAACCAGGTCAAAGGCCAGAGCCTGCTTGCCGTAATTAAGTTTGTGTAGATAACCAACATAAGGATCGAGACCGGCCCCCTCTAAAGCCGCATCAACCCGGTAAAAAATCAGCGTATAGAGAAAACTTAAAACCGCATTCACATTATCTTGCGGTGGATTCATACTCCGACCCTTAAAAACCGCCCATTGAGGATTTATCGCCTGCTGGAAAACCGAAAAATAGAGCCGCGCCCCGAGCCCCTCATAACCCCGAACCGAATCAACCGACTCCGCTTTTTCCAAAGAAAAAAGAGCCTGTTTAAGACCGTCTACCGCTTTTTGCGCAACCTCATTTACACTTTTTGTCCGCAGAGTGCGCTGCATAAACGTCAACTGATTCCGCAGTTTTCCCCGCACCACACAACGAGCAAACTCCAACGTAAACGCATCATCTTCAATCGATTTAAACTGTTTTTGCCGCAAAAAGACATTTTTCCCGGAAGCAAAAGCAAATTTCCCGTTAAACCTGCCGTTACGATGCAGAAAAACCGTATCAATCTGATGCCGCATCAAAAGGTTAATCGCCGCACTCGTAATCTCGATCCGACCAATAATCACCAACTGCTCGGTCTTGAAAGGAAAAATCGTCTTTAAGAGATCATCGCCCTTGCGCAACTGCAGAACATCACCTTTTTTGATCAGGCGTCCGTAATCAGAAACTACATAAATTATCGACATGTTTTACACCTCTACCAGAAACCTCTATTTTTATAGCTGCTCTTCTTCCGGCGATGCCAATTCAAACTAACCAACCTTTCTCTTTTCAACTAATTGACCTGTAATATATTTGTGAAGAACACTTTTCACTAGTGTCTGATATTTCAAGCCTTCGTTGCGAGCAAATTTTTTTATTTTCTCCAGCTCATCCTGATCAATCCTTATATTCATTTTTGTCTCTTTTTTTATAAACCTCCGGGCCGCATCTTTAATCTTTGCTTGTTCATCTCTCGCTGGAGGCTCCAATCCTTGCAACTCAACAGAATTGAATGATTCAATTAATTCTTTTTCTTCAACATCAAGATACTCCTCTCTCATCTCACTCACCTCCGGAACCCAGCAAATATAGAAATTTTCTACTTGGATAAATTGTCTTTAAAAACCAGGTTTCACCTTCTACAACATACGGCACACAGTAGGTATAATCATTATAATTTACAACCATCATCCATTGGTTTGGATATTTATTTTCATTTGGATGTTTTATATTCAACAAAACTCCATTCTCTGCGATAGCTCCAATTATTTGATGAAAAGTAATCCCTCGCTGATCGTAAAGAATTTCATTCTTCTCCTCATTAAAATCAAATACCATATCCAAACATACCCCACAGTGCGCACAAAGTCAACCATCCGTAAAAACCAGACCCCAATCCTTTTTTTCAGAAGGCTTTTTTCATCGAAGGAAAAATCGTCTTTAAAAGATCATCGCCCTTTTTGATCAGACGGCCATAATCAGAAACCACATAAATTATCGACATAGACCTCCATAGCCCCAAACAACTCGGTTCAACTTCTTCTCTCTCAGCCCGCAATTCTTCCTGATGAATTTCCGCCCAAGCCTGAACAAGACGGAATTAACGACGCAGTAAATCCCGTACTCCCAGACAAGAGAATCTATCAAGTATGGTATGTCCCCTGACTTTGCAGGTTAGCTGAATAGTCACCTTGGAATATGCAGACTAATTGGAAAAACAGATTGAAAATTAGAAAAATCCTGATCCGTGGTCAGGATTGGCATTTTACGTCGTGAGGAAATTGCACAAATTAAAAAATCAGTATTGGAGCCCTGAATTCCATTTTTCCTTGCCGCATTAAAATACTCAGCTGCCAACTCGTAATCTTTTACTTCCAACTCAATATCTACAAAGGCTTCAAGCTGT
>JAGGWR010000127.1 GCA_021163445.1 Candidatus Tharpella aukensis | reverse complement strand
GTGGGGTGGACTAGTAAAAAATTTGATAAACAAGGAGAAGGTGTTTTTCAGGCGCGAGACTATACAACTAAGTATGTCGAGTGTCTGAAAAATTACTACGACGCAGGATATCGGAACTTTTTACTTAGCCATCAGGTTGACTTTTGTTTGGATAGTTGCTTAATTGATTCTTTATAAGTACAATAATCTTTTTTACATTACAACCTAGAGACAAGGAGAAGAGATGCCCTGGGAATATAATGGTGACGAAAACAACAATGGCGGCAATAAACCACCGACCGACATTGAGGATGTTATCAAAAAGGTCTTTAACCGGGCTGAAAAAGGGCTCTCCGGCGGCTTGCCGGGCGGGCCGTTATTGCTGATTGTGATTCTTCTGGTAGGCTGGTTGGCAACCGGTTTTTACATCATTGCCCCGGACGAACTTGGTGTGGTTAAACGTTTTGGTGAAGCCGTCTATACGACTACGTCTGGACCACACTGGCATCTGCCGAAACCGATAGAGACGGTTTTAAAACCTAAAGTTACCCAGGTAAAACGTTTAGAGATCGGTTTTCGTTCAGTTTCCAGCGGGCCTCCGGCTCGTTATCAGCTGGTACCGCGTGAATCGATGATGCTGACGGGCGATGAAAATATCGTCAACGCTCAGTTTATCGTTCAGTATCGGATCAATGATCCGATCGCTTATCTCTTTAATATCAATAATCAGACAGCGACGGTACGGGTGGCAACCGAAGCGGCGATGCGTGAAGTGATCGGGAAAAATGACATCGACATTGTTCTGACCACTGGTAAAAACAAGATTCAAGAAGATTGCAAGGGACGCCTGCAGGAGATTCTCGACAGTTATAATGCCGGAGTCAAGATAGTCGCAATTCAACTTCAAGATGTTCATCCTCCTAAAGAGGTGATTAAATCATTTCAGGATGTTGCCAGTGCAAAAGAGAATAAAATTCGCATGATCAATGAGGCTGAAGGCTACAGTAATGAGATTTTGCCCAAGGCCCATGGTAAAGCCGCGCAAATGACCAACCAGGCCCAGGCTTACAAAGCGGAGCTGGTCAATCAGGCAACTGGTGAGGCGGAACGTTTTCTGGCCAACTTTACGGCCTATAAACAGGCCCCGCAGATTACTCGTAAAAGGATGCAGCTGGAGATGATGGAAGAGGTTTTGAGCGGTATTGACAAGATCATTATTGATCCTAAAGTAAATCGCTCGTTACTGCCATTGCTGCCCTTGGATGCCCGTCCGCAGAGTTTTAAATCCAGTGTAAATCAGTCGGCCTTGACCGGGTCACAATCTCAGGCCGGGAGGATTGGGCAATGAATATAATTAAATCAGGATTGATTGTTTTGGTAATTGTTGTGGTTTTGATCTTCAACGCTCTTTTTGTTGTTGATCAGACTCAGCAGGCGATGGTTCTACAACTCGGTAAGCCGATTAAAGTAGTTAAGGATCCGGGGCTGGCTTTCAAGATTCCTTTTATCCAGCAAGTAACCTATTTTGACCGGCGGTTGCTCCATTATGATGCAGCTCCGGCTGAAATCATTACCAGTGATAAGAAAAATCTGGTGATCGACAATTATTCGAAATGGAAAATTGTCGATCCGCTGAAATTTTATCAGTCAGTGCGTACGGAAGCCGGGGCTCAATCACGACTTGATGATATTATCTATTCTCAGCTGCGGGTTGAACTGGGTAAGGAGACCCTGATTGATATCGTCTCTAAAGTACGTGAAGAGATTATGCATATAGTAACCGTTCAGAGTAACGAGGCGGCGGCAGCGTACGGTATTGAGGTACTTGATGTTCGGATTAAAGCTGCCGATCTACCGCGCGAAAATGAGAAACATGTTTTTACGCGGATGATAGCTGAACGTCAGCGCAAGGCCAAAAGTTATCGTTCGGAAGGGGAGGAGAAAGCTATGAAAATTCGCTCCCTGGCTGATAAGGAGCGGACAATTATCCTCTCGGAAGCTTACAAGGAGTCTGAAACGCTGCGCGGTGAAGGGGAGCGGACCGCGATTAAAATTTCGGCTGATGCTTATGGTCAGGATGCAGATTTCTATGCTTTTTATCGTTCCCTGCAAGCCTACAGCAAATCATTGAGCACCCGTGCCACCGTGGTTATGGATCGGGACGGTGAGTTTTTGCAATATTTTAAGTAGTGTCTGTCTGATAGATCAAATTCCGGCTGCCGGGCTTGACCCGGCAGCCGGATGAATATTGAAATTACTGGATTCCGGCTTTCGCCGGAATGACGTTCGTTGGTATAAAAAAACGTGCAGATATATAACAATTTTCGCAAACATCGCTTTCCACCTCAGAGTCAGGTGGTAGCGATCGGCAACTTTGACGGTGTCCACCTTGGACACCGTTCTCTTTTTAAGCTGACCATTACTAAGGCCCGGGAACACGGTCTCCAGGCAGCGGCTTTAACCTTTCGTCCGCACCCTTTAAAACTGCTCTTTCCGGATCGTCGAATTTTCTTGATCACCTCTTATGAGCGCAAAGCTGATCTGATTGCCACTTGCGGCATCGACAATCTCGTAATTGCTCCTTTCGATCATCAGTTTGCCAATCTTACGGCCAATGAATTTGTTAAAAAGGTTCTGGTTCAACATCTTGGTGCCGCCGTGGTCGTGGTTGGTGATAACTATACTTTTGGCCGTAACCGGGAGGGCTCACTTTCCCATTTGCAGGAGTTGGGTCGAGATTGGGGTTTTAAGGTTGTCGTCGCACCACCTTGTTTAGTTGATGGCGAGTTGGTCAGCAGTACCAAGATCCGGGAAGCGATTATGCAGGGCGAGATTGAAAAAGCTTCTCGTTTTCTGGGGCGCCCCTGCGCTATTGTCGGTCGGGTAGGGCGGGGCAAAGGGCGCGGACAAGGTATCGGTTTTCCCACCGCCAACCTGGTTTCAGAGGTTGAGCTCTACCCCAAAGAGGGAGTTTATGCGGTCTGGGTCGAACACCAGGGTAGGCGCTATAAGGGAGTCGTTAATATTGGTTACAATCCAACCTTTGCTGATACCGGTCTGACCGTTGAAGCTCATATCCTAGATTTTGATCAGGATCTCTATGACCAGGAGCTGAAAATTATTTTTGTTAAACATCTGCGCAGCGAAAAAACCTGTTCCGGAATCGATGAACTACGCCAATTGATTGCGGCGGATGTCAGTAAATCCCGGCAGATTTTGACGAATTCAAAATAAATTTTTCCTCTCTTTTCCCCTTGCAAATAGAGCTTCCTTGTGGTAACTAGGCCGCGTTCAAATTCACACGTTTTCTGATTTTGACTTACAACTTTCATCGGGTAACAATTTTATTACTCTGGGTTTCAAGTCAAAAGAGAGGCACCGTGGTGCCGGGTGGTCCGGTTGGTGTCTCTTTAAAATGAGAGCGGAGGTTTAAACCAACATCTTACATGAAGGAGAAAGACAAATGGCAATGGTAACAATGCGACAGTTGCTCGAGTCCGGTGTTCATTTTGGTCATCAGACCAAACGCTGGAATCCCAAAATGAAAAAATATATTTTTGGGGCTCGTAACGGAATTTACATCATTGATCTGCAGAAAACTGTCAAGCTCTACCGGAAGGCTTATAAAACTATTGTCGATATTGTCGCTGATGGTGGTGATGTTCTTTTTGTCGGAACTAAAAAACAGGCTCAGGAGAGCATTAAGGAAGCTGCTGTGAATAGTGGTATGTATTGGGTCAACAACCGCTGGCTTGGCGGTATGATGACTAATTTTAATACGATCAAAAAAAGTATCAACCGGTTGAAAAAACTTGAGACCATGAAAGAGGATGGAACCTACGAGCTGTTACCGAAAAAAGAGGTTCTCAAGTTAGAGAAAAAACGCGAAAAACTCGAAAAGAACCTTGGCGGGGTCAAACATATGAAAAAGAACCCGGCCTGTATCTTTGTTATTGATACCAAGCGTGAAGCGATTGCGGTAGCCGAAGCCAACAAACTGGGTATTCCGGTAATGGCGATTGTTGATACCAACTGTGATCCTGATGTGATTGATTATGTAGTTCCGGGGAATGACGATGCCATCCGCGCCATCAAACTTTTCTGTACCAGTATTTCCGAGGCTTGTATTGAAGGTAAAGCCTTAAGAGATGAACGGATGTTGGCTCGTGAGCAAGAGGATGTCGAAGTTATCGTTGATGATGGCAAGATGCCGATTGTTGAAAGAGTTGGCGAAGAAGAGGCCGCAGCAGCACCGGCTACCGAAACAAAAGCTTAATAGCGTCGTATTATAGTTTAAATAGTCTTAATAATGTCATTCCGGCGAAAGCCGGTATCCAGGGGGTTAACCTTCTGGATACCGGATCAAGTCCGGTATGACGGCTTAAAAGAATAGATGGAGATAAGATAATGGCTCAAATTACTGCGGCAATGGTCAAGGAGCTTCGCGAGAAGACCGGTGCCGGAATTATGGATTGTAAGAGTGCTTTGAAAGAAAAAGAGGGCAATCTTGAAGAAGCTTTGGTCTTCTTGCGGGAAAAGGGATTGGCTTCAGCTTCGAAAAAGGGTGGTCGGATTACTTCGGAAGGGTTGGTTGCTTCCTATATTCACGCCGGTGGAAGAATCGGAGTTATGGTTGAAGTCAACTGTGAGACCGATTTTGTTGCCAGAACTGATGCTTTTATCGATTTTGTCAATGATATCGCTATGCATATCGCAGCGGCGGCTCCGGTCGCTTTAGCCCGTGAAGATGTAGCGGCAGAAGTTGTTGAAACCGAACGCGGTATTTTTCGTACCCAGGCTTTGGATAGTGGTAAGCCGGAAAAGATTGTCGACAAGATTATTGCAGGTAAAATCGAAAAATTCTTCAAGGAAAGCTGCCTGATGGAACAGGCCTTTGTTAAGGATACTGATCTTTCAATCGAAGATTTTGTTAAAGAGATGATTACTAAAACTGGTGAGAATATTAGTATTCGTCGCTATTCCCGCTTTGTTATGGGTGAAGGGCTTGAAAAAAGAAGTTGCGACTTGGCCCAGGAAGTAGCCGACCAACTTAAATAACACAGAAAACCGCCAATTTCCTCGATTGCGGCGACCAACGGAAGTGCTGGCAGTGCGTTAGGCTCAAATTTTAATCCTCGAAATACCTAGTGTATGTTGCGACCGAAGGGAGTGCCCTTGTGGTACGGGTTAAAATCTGTACCTGCATTGCACTCAAGAAAATTGTCGGGTTTTCAAATATTAAAGGGGGCAATATATTGGACTCTAAACTCGCATTTAAACGGGTTCTGCTGAAACTTTCCGGCGAAGCCCTGATGGGGGCTGGTGAGTATGGTATTGAGCCCTCGGCGATTTCCGGATTTGCTGAGGAGATTGTCGAAATTCATAAACTTGGTCTGCAGACAGCAGTTGTCATCGGCGGCGGTAATATCTTTCGTGGTATAACTGCTTCCGCCAAAGGTATGGATCGCTCTACAGCTGATCACATGGGTATGCTGGCCACCGTAATCAACGGTCTCGCCTTACAGGATGCAATTGAGCGTTTGGGGGTAAAGGTCAGGGTTATGACGGCGATCTCCATGCATGAGGTTGCCGAACCCTATATTCGCCGCCGGGCTGTTCGTCATCTGGAAAAAGATCGGATTGTTATTTTTGTTGCCGGAACCGGCAACCCATTTTTCTCAACCGATACGGCGGCAGCTTTAAGAGCGATGGAAATTCAGGCTGATATCATTCTTAAGGCAACTAAAGTTGATGGTATCTATGACAGCGATCCGGTTACCAACCCTAAGGCCAAACGTTTTGATAAGCTGACCTACCTTGATGTATTACAAAAAGGTCTGAAAGTTATGGATGCAGCGGCAATCTCGGTCTGTATGGATAACAACCTGCCCATTCTTGTCTTTAACCTTACTGAACGAGGTAATATCAAGCGTGCGGTCTGTGGTGAAGAGATTGGTACACGGGTAGGCAATTAATAGGAGTGAGAGATGAGCCAGGAAATGGTTACTGAAGTTCTCGACGATTGTAAAGAAGGTATGCAGAAAGCGCTGGAAGCCTTGAAGCGGGATTTGGGTCGGGTTCGTACCGGTAGAGCTTCACTGTCCCTGCTGGATGGAATAAAAATTGATTATTTCGGTACCCAGACACCCTTAAATCAGGTTGCATCACTGGCCATCCCGGAAAGTCGTATGATCTCTATACAGCCTTGGGACAACACGGTCATCCCGCTCATTGAAAAAGCCATTAATAAATCTGACTTGGGTATCAATCCTAGTAATGATGGTAAGCAGATTCGTCTTGCAATTCCCCGGCCGACCGAAGAGCGCCGCAAAGAGTTGGTTAAAGTCGTCAAAAAAATTGGCGAGACCAGTAAGATTTCGTTGCGTTCCAACCGTCGGGATGGAATCGAAATGCTCAAATCTTTGGAAAAAGATAAAGATATTACTGAAGATGAAAATAAAAAAGGGCAGGGCGAGATTCAGAAACTGACTGATGATTTTGTTAAGCAGGTCGATGCTGTCATTGTAGATAAAGAGAAAGAAGTAATGTTAATTTAGCCTGTTACGAGACCAATCTAAAGTTTTACTTTAAGTTATCCTGTTGCTCTTTTTTGCTGAGCGACTAATTAAAAAACCGCATCTTAAGCAACACTTGTAACGATATTGCTTAATGATTCGGAAACTTAAAATGGAGGAAAGAATGTACGTAATTAATGATGAATGTGTAGCTTGTGGTACATGTGCAGAAGAGTGTCCTGAAGATGCAATCAGTGAATCTGGCGATGTTTATGTAATCGATCAGGACAAGTGTATTGAGTGTGGAGCTTGTGTTGACGTTTGTCCGACAGATGCTATTGACGAAAAATAGTAGCTATCCTTATTACAAACAAAAAAAAGGGCTGTCAAAATGACAGTCCTTTTTTTTTATTTGCTGTTCTCGGACAGCCTTCTAAGATAAAACCTTATGATTTGTTTTTTCGCTGGGATTCATAACGGTTAAGATAGGCAACAATATCATTTTTAGTGGCTTTGTGAGGGAATTTAAACTCAACGGCCAAACGGTAACTTCTTTCCAGCGTAGACTCACAAACCCCAGTCGCCTCACGAATTACCCGAGCCATAAAATCCCCCGGCAACACTCCTTCAGGCAGCTTCTCCCCTTCTGCGGGAGGCAGAAATTCTACTAGAAGCAGAGTTCCGGGCTGAAGTAGAGGGCAAGTTGTGGCAAAATACATGCCTCCCCCTCCCAAATTAAGAGTTCGTCCCGAATATGGGCCGACAATCTCTTTACCTTTAATTATCGAAAAGGTAAATGGGAGTTGAATATCACAACGGAAAAATCTGCGTGTATTATCTTTTTCTTCAGAATTCATAAAAGTCATATCCGGGTAAGTCGGTAGATATTTAGTGCTTGACGAAAACCTGCCATTTTTTTCAAATCAAGAAAAGCGAAGAAAACTACCGATTTTTGGCTTACTGTTTAACGTACAACAATAGTGTCCCAAGTAGCACAACGGGGGCATTTCCAAGCCATCACATCAAGCTGATAACCACACTTTCGACAGCGATAGGTTTTCTCGAAACGAAGTTGTGTGGAAAAAAAAATGCGCACCAGTGAATCATAAAGGTCTTGGTTAAGATCACCGGAAGATCGTATTTTATTTAATAGATTTCTAACTAGAGAAAATACTTCAGCATCTCCACGTTTTTCGGTCATTACTCGTTCCAACCGGGTTCCGGCCTCTGTCAATCGCCCAGATTTAATCAACCAGTTTATATAACTTAGGTTGAACTTTCGTTTTCCACCGTACTCTTCAAGGTGACGAGAGAAGAACTCTTCTTCGGTTTTAGCTCTTTTTTCTTTCTCCAGCCCGGAGAAACGACCGGTTATCAGGCTGACAAAGTCAGGGTTTAATCTAAAAGCCCGCTCCCAAGCGGCCAAGGCTTCCGGAATCTGTTTTTCGCCCTTTAAAAAATCTCCATAATGGAGCCAGGCATCAACACAATTATCATCAACCTCTAAGGCCTGCTTAAAAAATATCAGAGCTTTTTCCCGATCTCCGTTAGATTCGGCTGCTTTAGCCACTTCCGTGGTTAAGTGGGCGATGATATTAATTTCATTTTGCGTGGATGGTGAAGAGTTGTGCAAGGCGAGAGCTTTTTCCCACTCCTTTAAGCCCTCATAGAGGGACGAGAGCTCATTGCAGGCGGCAGAATTTTTCGGATCTCGGATCAGGATCTCTTCAAAAGTCCGACAGGCCCGATCAAGCAGGCCGGCCCGTTTATAGTCAAGACCTATTTCAAAGAATGTTTGCCTACGTATATCATCGGGAAGGTTGGGGCGTAAGAGAATATCCCGATGAACTCGAATAGCCCGTTCCATTTCACCGGTGTTGCGAAACAGCTGCCCCAACGCCAGATAAATTTCAGCCGTCGTTGTATCGATGTGGGCTACTTTGACAAATTCGGCAACCGCCTTGTCGGTTTCATTGGCTATAACATAAGAGAGTCCCTTAAAATAGGTTCGCAAAAGAGTTGATTCTTCGTTGGAAACTCTATTTTCCTTAACTATCTGGAAACTTTCTTCACTCTTCTGTTTTTCAAAACAGTGGTGATAGAACGCAACGATTTTCTTTCTTCCCAAAAACAGAAGAAGAAGGATCAGCAGGGACAGTAAGGCCGCAAAAAGCAAATACAATAGAGGCATACAGACCGAATCAGGTAGTTTTGGAACTGTCTATCACTGACGGTTCAACCGAAACAGTAGTTTCAGTCAGTGGCTGATTGCGGAATTTAGCCAGTTCACTCTCAAGTTCACTGATACTCTTTTTCTGTTTTTTGAGCTGGCGACGGTTTTTAAAAATGATTACAATGTCAAACATTGCAACCATCAGGGCGCCAAGAAAAAGCGCACAGAAGATAACAATATAGAGCGGAGGTGATTTCTGTAAAACATATTCACCAAATCCATATTTCAAATCAATACCTACCGACAACGCGGCGTTGTTTTGAAAGATAAAAACCAGAACCAACAACAGGAAAACCAGAATTACAGCAATTTTTAAGTAACGCATCTGTAACAACCCTCTCAACAAATCAAAAGTTAAACTCTAAAAAAAGGCTTCAGTACTTCATATAATGAATCAAGCTGTTGCGGCATTACCATGGTATCAGCAATAACCGGCATAAAATTATGATCTCCAGGCCACCGCGGAACAATATGGAAATGGAGATGAGCCGCAATCCCGGCCCCGGCGGCGGCCCCCATATTGATACCGGAATTGATACCGTACGGACGCAACGCTTCCTGTAAAACCTTAATTGATCTTTTTAAGAGTAACATTAAATCAATATATGGTTCGGTCTCAAGCTCATCCAGGTCGGCGGCATGCGATGCTGGTAACACCAGCAGGTGCCCGCTGCTGTAAGGATAACGATTTAAAAGTACGTAGCTATGTTTTGTACGTTCTAAAATAAGGTTATCGCAATCATTATTTTCTTCGTGAAGGCGACAAAAAAGACAACCTGAACCGCTCTCTTCAGATTTGTCTCCAAGAATGTAGTTAATTCGCCAGGGAGCCCAGAGAGCCGATTGTGACATCTTCTATATTGTCCTGTCAAAATTCTGATACTTGCAAAAATAGTTATTAACGATTATCATGTTTAGTAGCTCTTTGCCACAATTTTTTTATTGGCAGCAGATAAAAATTTTTTTTATATTAGTTACGAGGATGAAAAATGATTATATTTGATAAAAAGTTGGAAAGTGAAGCAGTTCTGGAAGTTGCTCGTCTGATGGCCACTGCGGCTCGTACCTCTCCTAAAGGGAAGGGGGCGGATACGATTGTTACGGCCTTGCTGACAGCCGATGAGAAGGATCGGGTTGCTAAAAGAATGGAGAAAATTGCTGCAGAGGAAGATATTTCTTTCTTTCAGCGAGATGCCAACAATATTTATCAGGTACCGGCTGTCCTGGTAATCGGTACAAGTTTTAAGCCGTTAGGAATTCCTCACTGTGGAGATTGTGGTTATGTTGATTGTCAGGCCTGCAGCCGGGAAGGGGAGGGACGTTGCAATTTTAATGTAATTGACCTTGGTATTGCTTTAGGAAGTGCTGTATCGGTAGCAGCTTTACATCATGTTGATAGCCGGATCATGTTCTCTTGCGGCAAAGCGGTACTTGAATTAGGTATGATGCCGGCCGACGTAAAGATAGCGTATGCTATCCCACTTTCAATTACAAGTAAAAGTCCTTTCTTTGATCGATGAAGCTACTCGCTGACATCGGCTGACTGAAAATCGACAAGGTTGATACGGATTTCCGTTTTTCCCTGCCAGATATTTTCTTCAGGAGTGAAAGCAAGGTTGAGATTTTCACCGACTTGTGGACAAGTTCTGCTAAAATTGAAAGCGATTCCCGGTAAACGGATTTTTTGTTTACTGTCGGCAAAAATGAATTTCATGTGGCGTCGTCCACTCTGACCCATTGCTGTAGCCTTGATCAATTGCATCGATGACAGGACAAAGGTCGGCTCCGGGTTACCTTGACCAAAAGGTTGCAATAATTCCAACTCCTTGAGTAGTTTACGGTTAACCTCGTCAGGCTTAAGGGTGCCATCAAGAATGAGCTCAGGAAGTTCACTCTGCAAAGGGCCGTAATCGGCCAGATAATTTTCAACCTGCATCCGCAAAATTGAGATATTTTCCTGGGCCACAGTTAAGCCGACAGCTTGAGCATGGCCACCAAAACGAATCAAGTGTGATTGGCAATGTTCCAGAACCTTAACCAGATTAAGACCGGGGATACTGCGTCCTGATCCTCTTCCCACCCCATTTTTCAAGGCGATCAGAATTGCCGGTTTACCATAACTTTCCGCTATTCGGGATGAAACAATGCCGACGACTCCGGGGTGCCAATTTTCTGAAGCCAGAATAATCGCTTGAGCCTTAACTAGACTCTCATCTTCGGCAATAAGATTGTCAACCTCAAGTTTGATCTCCTTTTCAATATCCCGCCGCTTTTCATTACACTCTTCAAGGTATTGAGCCTGTTTTGTGGCCACAGCGCGATCTTTCGTTAAAAAGAGTTCAACCGCACTTCTAGCATTGGCAATACGACCAACGGCGTTTACTCTCGGAGCCAGGCGAAAAGCGAGATCACGGGCTTTAATCTGTTGGCCACGCTGGAAACGGCAGGTCTTAAGTAGAGACCTGAGCCCCAGACGATAGGCCTTGTTTATTTCGATCAAACCAAAATTTATAAAAATACGGTTTACACCGGTTAAAGGCATCACATCTGCAACCGTTCCCAGGGCAACCAGATCAAGATATTGAAGTAAATTTACATCCTTGGCCAAACCAGCTTGACGTAAACTCTTTCGTAAAGCCATCATCAAATTAAAAGCAACCCCGACACCGGCTAGATCCTTATATGGATAGTTGCACCCCTCAAGGTGAGGGTTGATGATGGTATAAGCTGGAGGGGTCTTTTCCGGAATTTGATGATGGTCGGTAACAATAATATCCAATCCAAGTGAATTCGCCAGAATAATTTCTTCATAATCAGAGATCCCGCAATCAACCGTAATCGCCAGCTCAACCCCGGAGGCTTTGGCCTTTTGTACGGCTTCCGGATTTAGACCATAACCGTCGTTAAGTCGAGAAGGTATCGAATACTCGACTTGAAAACCGGTTCGCTTGAGGTAATCCACTAAAATAGCGGTCGACGAGATACCATCCATATCATAATCACCAAAAACAAAAATTTTCTCCTGACGACGAAAAGCCAAAAGAAGACGATCAACTGCTTTCTCCATACCGGTCATAAGAAAAGGGTCGGGTAAATTATGCAGGGATGGGTGGATAAATTCCTGGGCACTTTGAAGATCGTCAAATCCTCGGTTAATAATGATTGTCGCCAAACGAGAAGAGATATCAAGCTTTTCACAAAAAAGCTTATGGAGCTCAGGTTGAGATGAAGCGATTTTCCACACTCTGGAATCTTTATCTTTTAAGGTCATGTTTGTACTCTTTTTCTCAGTCTTGTAATTAAAATACCGGAAAACAGGATTGATACACCCCCCATCAAGGTTGTCAATGATGGAGCTTCATGGGCCAATAAGAGGCCGAGAAAAACTGCCGACAAAGGTTCAAGGTAACCGATAATAGCAGCATATTGGGCTTTAATGTGACTTAATCCTGAAAGGTAGAGCAGGGGAGCCAGGGCGCAATGTGTAAGGCCCAGACAGATTAACCAGACCCAGACAGTGACAGGCAAAGAGAATAATGGGGTAAAAGAAAAAAAAGGCAATAAAACCAATATCATGAAAAGACTTTGTCCAAACACCAAAGCAAGAGGTGAAAGGTGGGAAGTTAAACGTTTCGCAAAAATAAGCGTAAAAGCGTAAGCCAGACCGGAGGCGATACCATACAGGGCACCTTTTGCATCCATCGTCGAGAGGTTAAAATTAAAATCTGGAGCAAGAATAATTGCCAGTCCGAACAAAGCGATAGCTAATGGCAATAGAAGCCGCTTCTCAAATTTTTCCGAGAGGAAAAAAGGGGCTAAAAAGGCAACAAAAAGCGGTGCCGTATAATGTGAAAAAACAGTAATTGCAATAGAGGTGTGATGGAATGCGGCAAAATAGAAATAGTTGTTAAGCAACAAACTTACAGCAAGAAGGATCAAAAGAGGGTAGTGTAAACGAATACCGGAAAGATTTTGGCGAAAAGCTCCGGTTCGACACGAAGAGATAATCAGGATCGGGGGCAGGGAAAAAAGAGTCGTAAAAAAAACGATATAGAGAGGGTCAAGTTGCAGTTTTTTGACTACGACCCCCCAAGTACTCCATAAAAAAAGAGCCCCGGCAACTTTGTAGTAGTTTTTCAGTTTACGATGCCATCAATTTTAACTTTTTACATTAACTTTTTACAATCACTTTTTACAATAGTGCCATACTTAGCTTTAATTTCTTTTTCAACCAGCGGATGAACCAAGTCTGAAACATCTCCACCTAACGAGGCTAGTTCTTTAACAATTCGGGAGCTGACATATGTATAGAGAGCGCTGGAGGTCATAAAGAAGGTCTCAATTCCTGGAGCTAGTTTGCGATTCATCAAAGCCATCTGAAATTCGTACTCAAAATCGGACACTGCCCGAAGCCCACGAATAATAACATGAATCTCTCTCTTTACAAGATAATTGATCAGCAGCCCACCAAATGTTTCAACTTTAACCCTTGGGTTACCGGAAAAAACACCCTCAATCATTTTTATTCTCTCATCCACAGTAAAGAGAGGGGTTTTCTCCTGGTTGCAAGCTACAGCAACAATTACTTCATCAAATACCGCAGCACTTCTTTCGATTAAATCGATATGGCCAACCGTTACCGGATCAAAAGAACCCGGAAAAATAGCAGCCGAGTTTTGATGGGGAACTTTTTCTAAAGAACGTGACAAAGTACTCCTCCTAAATAGTCATTTTCAACTTTGATGTTCATAAAAAGTCAGCATTGAGTGACCATACTTTTTCTGTTTCCAGATCGACATTTCCCGGCTTTGCGGAAGAGCTGTTTTGGGTTGATGTTCCAATACGACAACGGCATTCGGCGCTAAACAACCGGATACACATGCCTTATCAATTGCAACTATGCCAAGTTCAGGGGAGACATAAGGTGGATCTAAATAGATTAGATCAAAAATTATCCCCGCAGTAGAAAAATGTGACAATGCCTGTTCGGCACTCAGATGAAAAAGTGTATCCCTGCAAGAGGAATTCAACAGGTTGAAATTAGAGCGTATAAGATCACAACTTTTTATATCTGAATCAATGCAATAAACAACTTGAGCACCACGACTCAAGGCTTCAAGAGCCATAACGCCGCTACCTGAAAAAAAATCACCGATAACCTTTCCGGTACAATATCCAGGGCCCAATATTGAAAAAAGTGCCTCACGCAACATCGCTTTACTGGGCCGTACAGCCGGGTTTTTGAAGGGGGTTACTTTTTTCCCCTTAAAAATTCCACCAGTAATTCTCATAAACAATAAAGGCTCAAAAATAATAAGGCAAGAAGACTTAAAACTCTTCCTGCCTTATTATTTTGTAATCAAATAGTCAAATCGCAAAGTTAAATTTATAATTAGCTGCGAATACCCTTTTTGGAAGCTTTCAAAGGGTTGATCTTTTTCTTAATCTGTTCAACGTCACGTTTAATGTGTGTAGCCATTGAACAAGTGCCACTAATCCATTTGCTCTCGGGATCAGGGTAACAAAGACAATAGCTTTTATCATCAACGACACTTATTTTTGCACAACCTTCGCATTTGTCAATTATCGGTTTACAGCTGCCACCAGCAAAAGAGCAACCGGAAGCTTTCATCAAAAAACACTCATTTCCTTTTCTTACAGTCTGGCAAATCATGCGCGTACTTCCTCCATAGGGGTATTATAATTTTGCGCGAATTCCTACTTGAAGCAGAGAGAATTGTCAAGTTAAAAAAGGGATGAGCAGATGGTTAGATGAACTTTTCTATAGCTTCAAGAATATCGACACGATCAACCAGGTTAGTATCAAAATCAAGTTGTTCAGTATCTATTATAATAACCTCGGAAAGATCGTAATCTGCAATCCAGTTAACATAAAGCCGATTTAAACGTTTAAGGTATGTATTGGAAATATAATTTTCATAAGGATCAGAGCGAATTTGCAAGCGTTTTCTCGACGCTCCAACTGATGAGTGAAGATATATCAGGAGGTCGGGAGCCGGTAAAATGGATGAGATGCTCTGGTAGAAATCGTAATAAGTTCTAAAATCAGTTTCACTCATGCTGCCGGATTGATAAAGATTGCGAGCGAAAATTTCAGCATCTTCAACAATTGTTCGATTTTGAATGACAGAATGGAAGGTTTCAGCCAGTTTTTGGAAATGTTGAAATTTTTTAGCGAGAATAAAAATCTGTGAATGAAAAGAGTAGTTTTGCATCTCCTGGTAAAAATCAGCAAGATAAGGATTTTCATCCTTAATCCCGGGTAATGGAACTAAAGGGTAGCTGGTGCAGAGAAATTTAATGAGCCGAGATTTGCCGGCTCCAATATTTCCAGCAACTGCGATATTTTTTTTCATAATTTAATTTGTCATAAAAAAAATTTCGTAACTTATTTTTTTGTAATTCATATAATGATGAACTCGTAAAAAAATAATAGGGTGGCTAAGTAAAAATTTCGATAGACAAGATGTTGTGGTTTTCCAGGCGCGAGACCATACATGTAGTATGTCGAGTGTCTGGAGAACTGACAACGCCCGAAGGAAGTGCCCTTGGGGTGCAACGCAGGATATCGGAACTTTTTACTTAGCCATCAATCGTAACAGGATTGTCAGAGAGATGTCCAGTTAAATATAACTGGATGCAAGAGAAGAATATTTGAGGAAAGATAATAATCAGGAGGGGGTGTTGGCGGCTATTTTATCCTGCCCCAAAGTTAACATAATACATCTTATCGGAAGTTGTTATCGGGTAAGGATTCACGCCGGGTTCCATTCGAGCCTCATATGTTTTCATGAAAAAAAGAAAAAGTCTTTTAATTTAAGTATGTTAGATGACGTTTTGCATCTAAACATACCACATACGTTCTTCAAAGTCTGAGCTAGGAACTACGAAATGAAGATAGCCGCCTGAGGGAATACGTTGAACTTCGTGACCTTGATGTTTAATCGTAACTGAAAAGTTTAGATCATCCCCTGCCTTAAGACCAAGTGTTTGAAATGGAATTTCGGTCTCAAAAATGGAGTCAATACCAAAGCGAATCTCTTTTTGTTCTTGAAGGTTTTCATCTACTTGAAACTGCTCACCGGAACCAAAGTTGTCACAAACCATAAACAGACGTTTAGCATCATGCAGATAGCAAATTTCGCAATCAACCTTCTCCTGGAGACCATTAATAATATTAATTACCAGATGGTAACCGTCTTCGACCAGTAATTTACGTTCAACATCAATGCGGAGAAAGAATTTTTCCAGGTTAAAGCCGTAAAATATGCCTTTAACCAAATATTCAGACCGATGCATAGCACCGCCCAACTGAGCAACATCATAAAAAGCCGCCGCTTGCCATTCATAATAGCTGCTTATATTTCCATCAATTTTCGGATTGATAAAAGAACTGATCTCAGTCTTTGGGTGCAGAGTTTTGTCGGCTTGAATGATTGACAGGTTAAGGTGTTCCGGTACCGCCTCCCCCAGACAACGATAAACGGTCATCAGATGTCGTCGAAACAGCTTATCAAAGTCGGCATCATTTTCCGAACTGTGGTCATCTCCGTACCACCAGCACCAGTCACTTCCTTCTGCAATATAGATGTGTTCCCAGGCTTTCTTAATGTTTTCCTTTAACTGTTTGTCTGAATCGATCCGTTCACTGTGCTGCTGTTCATAAAGTACCAGGGTACGCCGAGCCTGACCAAGATATTCCCAGGCAAGATTATCCTCCTGATGACCGATCCAGATCCTGAAGTTGTGATTAATCCATGAGCCCGGAAATATTTGTTTGATAAAGGGGGCCGGCTCTTGTCGCTGGGAAAGATAGTCGCCGATGGTCGTTGCGTTAAGTTCGGGGTTGTCATTTAGGCGTCCATAAAGTTCTTGCAGAAAAGGAGCACCATCACCCGGATAGTGCTCCCAGGCATTTTCTCCATCTAAAATTATAGCCACAGCCCGATCTTTGACTTGGTTCCCCATGGCTTGTTTTATTTCCAGCAAACGCCGGACAAAATCATCTGCAGCCTGCTGTTCATTCCAGCGCGAATAGACGAAACCGATGAGATCAGAGAGCAGATGATCACGGAAAATAACATCAACTTCGCTACTCCCCTCTTTGACTCGGTAAGCACGATACCATGAGGCTGGATCTTTGACGATTTCGGCCTGGTTACGTTCAGCCCCTCGATTAATGGAGTTAGCTAAAATTCCTTCATCCGTCGCAATCCATTTAATTCCGGCCTCTTGAAAATAAGGAATAATCTCCTGGCAGACCGAACCCTCAGAAGGCCACATGCCCATCGGACGGCTGCCAAAATAGAATTTGTGCCGTTCTACCGCTTTATTGATCTGGGTTGCAACATCTTCGGGATGAGAGAATCTGAGATTCGGCAAGGGGTCATGCGGTTGTGAAATCGACGCTAAATTAGTGTCGTAGAGCAAAGGCAGGATGGGATGGTAATAGGGAGTGGTTGAGAGTTCTATTTGGCCGCTTTCCTGGCGACTGCGGTAGGCCGGAATAATCTGGCTTAAGATCTGCTGTTGCAGCGTTATAAGGGCCTGTTTGTCGGTTTCCGTAAAATTGCGCGCACGGCGAATCAGGCTGGGCAACAGGTCATAGCTTTTGTGAAAAACAGGGTCAATCCAAACCAGATTGTACCAGACTTGCAAGTCAAGAAAATCCTGGTGTGAAAAGTAACGCTGAACCTCATAAAGAGAGCTTGGAGCCGGATGAAACCCTCGCATTTTGAGGAGTTCCCAATAGCGCGGATAGGGTTTAACCATATTATCCCAATGCGCATGAAAAAAAGAGCCCAGCAGACAAACCCGATCCTCAACCGTCAAAGAGTCGGCTTTTTTTATTGTAAGTTCAAGGGCTTGATCACTTAAACTGCCGTCGACATAGCCTTGCAACTGATCGAGTAGAGAGGGAACAAGATTGAAATTTTGCCTGACGTTAGGAAAATCGTCAAGGATTGTCACCATATCAAGATAATCTTTAACCCCGTGCAGGCGTACCCAGGGCATCATCGCGTGCCGGGCTTCGGCATCCCGATAATCGGGCTGATGCATGTGCCAGAGAAAGATTACATTTAGCGGTTGAGAACTCATCTTCACACCCTCCCATTGATGGCAAAGTAAAATGTTCAGATGCGAGGCGCGCTAAACCTGAGGAATGAGGCGTACAGACAGTACGTCGCAGTGACGAAGGTTTAGCGGAACGAAGCAGGTGGACATTTTACGCCCCGAAGGAAGTGCCCTTGGGGTGCGAAGCCATCTGACTTAAACGATCTACTTCTGCCTTCTGCAGCCAACGCCAGGAACCTTTTTTCACTCCATCAAGGGTTAGAAAAGCGAGCCGGGTTCTTCTTAAAGCCACAACTGAAAACCCCAAAGCCGTCATCATTCGCCGAACCTGGCGGTTACGACCTTCGCGAATCACCATTGTGAGAACACTTTCTCGACTGTGACTGCGCTTGATCTCCGCTTTTAGAGGCTGGGCCGAACCATCTTCCAGTTCAACCCCACGCCGCAAAAGCGCAAGGTCACTTTTACTGAAAAGTCCGCTTACAGTAATATGGTACTCTTTTTCGAATTTGTAGCGAGGATGCATCAACTGGTTGGCAAGTTCACCATCATTAGTACAGAGTAACAGGCCCGATGTATTGATGTCAAGACGACCAATGGGAAAAAGCCGCTCGTTAAGATCTGCGTAAAGATCCTTAACCAAACGTCGGTTTTGCGGGTCGTCCATAGTTGACACATAACCCAGCGGTTTATGCAGGAGAAGAGTTTTTTTGCCAATAGTGGAATCTAAAATCACTCTCTTGCCGTCGATCATGATCTGATCGACCAATGGATCGACTTTAACTCCCTGCCGGGTGACAACGCTGCCGTTGACAATCACCCGGCCCTCGGAGATCATGGCTTCAGCCCGCCGTCTTGAAGTCACCCCGCAATCAGCAATATATTTCTGTAAGCGAATTTTTTCTTTTTCCTGGGTCACGTTTGTCAACTTAACTTAACAGCCGATCTTACCTTGACCATGGTTTCTTGAGTAATAGCTCGAGCTTTTTCGGTACCGTTGGCGATAATATCGTCAAGTAACTGCGGGTGCTCCCGATAGTAACGTTGTTTTTCGTGAATCGGGGCCAAACCACTTATCAGGTTGCGCAAAAGAATTTTTTTACAATCAACGCAACCGATCTCGGCCTTGGGGCAAGCGGCACAGATCTCATCCACCTCTTCCGCTTTTGAATAGAGCGGATGCAAAGGAAAAAGATTACATTTTTCCGGATCGCCGGGGTCTTTACGCCGGGCCCTTTGAACATCGGTCACCATTGAGCTGACCTTTTTTTTCAAAGTCTCTTCATTGTCAGAAAGATGAATCGCATTATTATAGCTTTTACTCATTTTACGACCATCCAGACCGGTTACTTTAGAAAGTTCAGTCAGGATCGGTTCGGGTACCGGAAAAGTTTCGCCATAAAGATGGTTGAAACGGCGCGTAATCTCCCGGGTCAACTCGACATGGGGAAGCTGGTCAATGCCAATCGGTACGAGATTGGCCATATATATGATAATATCTGCGGCCTGGAGAACTGGATAGCCGAGAAAACCATAGGTCGCCTGTTCATCCCCTTGCCCTTCAGTCTGGGAATCCTTATAGGTCGGATTGCGTAAAAGCCAGGGCAGAGGCGTAATCATCGAGAGCAGCAGATGGAGTTCGGCGTGCTCTTTAATATGAGATTGGATAAAAAGGGTTGATTTTTCCGGATCAATGCCAACACTCAACCAGTCAATAAAAATATCTCTCGTACTCTCTTTAATAATTGCCGGATCCTGATATTCGCTAGTTAAAGCGTGCCAGTCGGCGGCAAAAAAGTAACAATCATAATCATCTTGCAGTTTGAGCCAATTCGTCAGGACACCGTGATAATGTCCCAGATGAAGCTGTCCGGTTGTTCGCATGCCCGAAACAACTCTTTTTTTTGCGACCATAAATAAAAAACCTCAAGTAAAACTTTAACTCTCGTAATTTTTATGAATTCATCAACTATTGATGAATTTTAGAACGAAATAGCCCCATTTTAGAACGAAATAGCCCCATAAAGCAAAAGGCCGGTTATGGCCGAAAGTAAGGGCAAGAGAAAAAAACTTAAACCGTCACTGAGTACCAAAATAATCAGTAGAATGGCTCCATAAGAGTCAATTTTTTCAAGGTAGCCGGCGGGTCTCTGCGGCAAAAGTCCAGCCAGAATGCGACCGCCATCTAAAGGCGGAATTGGAATCAGATTAATCAGTCCCAAAGAGAGATTAACCACCACCCCGGCAACAACCATTTCCTGGAATGGTACTATAAGCCAACCTCCCCCGCTCCCCAGACTTCCACCACCACCAGTCAGAGAGTTAGACAAATGATAGAGCAACGCACAAAACATAGCCAGCATGAGGTTGGCCAAGGGGCCAGCCAATGCTATCCACATAAGATCGCGCCGCGGTGACTTCAGGTTGTCAGGGTTAATTGATATCGGTCGAGCCCAGCCGAAAGCCTGAGTAACAAAGAAAACCAGAGTTCCGATCGGATCAAGATGAGAAAAAGGATTCAACGTCAAACGGCCCATTGACCGAGGCGTGGGATCACCCAGTCGATCAGCCATCATTCCATGAGCATACTCATGAACCGTCAAACCGAAGAGAATCGGGACGGCATAAATTACAATCTTCAGGATTATCGTCTCCATGACACTACCTTATAGCAATAAATACCTCCTCAGTCAATATTGATGTGTATTCAAGTGAAGCAATAAAACACATAGAGGGAAAGACCAAACTGAAATTAAATAAAGAGTAGTAATTTCTATCGGACAGTACCTGCTATCAATATTAGCAAGTGAATGGTTATGCTACTTTTTGCATTAAATCAGCTTCGTATTCTGGAAACATTATAATTGCAGGATGAACTCCAAAGGCATTGGCAATTTGTTCAGCTCTTTTTTTGCCAATATCCACTTTGCTATTCTCAAGCAGGCTGATATTCTTGGAATTAATACCTGACCGTTTTGCCAGGTCTTCTTGAGTCCATCCTTTAAGCTCCCTGAGCATACGAATCGTTTCACCAGTGGTTATCAGAGCATGTCGTTTTGCTGATATAAATTCATCATTTTTCATTCTATTTCCTCACTAACGCAAGCATTGCCCACAAGTAAGCAACTTTATCAGAACATTTTCCTATTAAAAAACAAGAAAACAACTTGTAATTTACTAGTATTTATGAGGAGTTATTTCTAAAACATAAACGGTTATATCTTTGCCATTTATTGTATAAATAACCCTGTACTGTAAATTTAAGCGAGAGGATCTTTGTCCTTCCCTATCACCTTTTAATTTTTCATCATTAAATCCCGTAAACTCCCTTAGAATCTCCGGGCCATGCCTAAAAACAAGATCCTTCCAAAGTTCATACTTTTTCAGCACTTGCAGAGGAATCTTTTTGCATTTTTTAGCGATATCTTTGTGTTCCAATATATTCCACATTATTAGATATAATAACTTATTAAATCTAATAAGTCAACCTTCATCGACAATAAGACCCACTTTGTATCAGCACGTAAAACTAATATTTTATATAAAACTTAAAATACCGTGCTAAAAAATTGACAAGAAATTTTTGAAGTGCTATGTGCTGCAAATGATTCAGGTAGAAGCGCCGATGAAAAAGGCGGTACCGGATCGTAGAATCGGATAACAACCTTTTTTGTAAGGAGAAGATAAAAGGGCAACGTTTTTTACAAACCTTTGCCCGCCAGAAAAATGTAAAATAAAAATCACAAAAAAAATTATATAAGTTTGCGTTTACGCAGATATCGTTCCATCTAAAAATCGCCAATTTTTTACCACGAACAGATAGCTGACTGAAACGCGCCCAGTAGGGCGCGTCTTCTGTTTGTGGTTCGTGGGGGTGTTTGGCGATACCTTAGATGGGCACGACATTAGTCGCGCCCTTTTTTTGTGCCTAAAATCCGGTCAATTAATATGATCTAAAACAACCTGATACCACGCCGAAATACTGAAACAAGGAGATAACCCATGCTGCCCGCCGATACCGCCTGGTTTGATGCCGATCCGCAAAAATATCTGAAACGCCCCGAATTTATCCGTTTCCAGGAGATTGCCGACGTCGATTTTATGGATCTCAAAATCTCAGACACGCAAACTTTGCGACAAACCCAAGAAAAGATCTGTACCCAGTCGGTGATAATCAATGAGATCAGAAAAGAGCATGCCGGTTATGATATGCCTTTCATCTCCTATACTCATGATCTCGGTTTTGGCGACAGACTCTCCGACCACCAAGAAGAACTTGATAATATTATTATGACCGGTGACCTCTGTGATTCCCTGCGCCGCCGCCATATTGCCCTTTCACATACCTTTTTACCACGTTTGGTTCACGAACTTGCCAATGAATTTAAAACGCCACTCAAAATCGCTAATCTCGGCTCCGGCGTTGGCCTTGACCTTCTAAATCTTCTACAAAATGCTAACGGTCACACAATTCGGGTCGGCAATTACGATGTCAATCCGGCGGCTTTAGACTTGGGTCGTCAACTTGCCGACCATCTCTTCGAAAAGGGTTCATTAAGACCCGACTCCATCCACTACCACGAAAAATCCCTGACCAAATTTTCCGGCCCGGCTCATCTAGCCGTCATGGTCGGTGTCATCTGCGGCGTTGACGATCGCCTGGCCAGTGTTCTCCTGAAAAAAGTTTTCAGCCAACTCGAATCCGGCGGCCGCCTTCTGGTCACCTCGTCAAACGAACGGATGCGTTGTGATTCACCGCTTGGCAGCTTTATTATTCAGCATATAGGTACACCCGCCGACCCCCATCAGAGCTGGGGCCTTAATTTTCGTAGTCGTGAAACTATGGAAAATCTGCTCTCCAATACTGGTTTTAAAGCCATCGAAATTTACGATGACTGGAACTATCCCGGCATTGAAGAACTCGACGACGAAATCTTAAACAGCGTCGACACGCTGCCGTCACGCATCATGGGCCAGCCCCACACCGGAAAACCCTTGGTTTTACCGCCTGAAG
>JAGGWR010000024.1 GCA_021163445.1 Candidatus Tharpella aukensis | reverse complement strand
CTCCCGCTTTGAACATACCAATCCATGATTTAGGAGGATATAAACGAGAAGCTGTAAAAGATAATTCCATTCTTTCGCTTGGTTCAAAGATTTTTTTCAGCAGTTTTAAATTGTCTGAGCCGTTGTGCCTTGATACCGGTTTGCCGGGATTTCTATCAATACCCACTCTCGCCTCTATCGGTTTGCCTGAATTATGTTTGACTGGGGCATCATTTCCGGTAGTTGAAACAGTCGGAACATTTGGAGAGTTTGGGGTGTCCGTAGAGATTTGTGGATTTTGCGCATTTGGAAGAGTGTGCAGAACCCGGCTTTGATCATCTTTTTCAGAGGGTATATGATTAACAATCAACAGGTAAGAACCCCAATAAAAATTACGACCATCTTTCTCGATTTTGATATAATAGGTTCCGGCTTTTAGTTCTTTACTTTTGTGGGTTTTATTAGTCTCCGGCCCTTGTGTACTCCAATACTCCCTATTTTTATTGCCTCCATATATGAACACACCACCATAAAGATTTAATTCTTTAGACGTAGTTACATACAGATACAGTCTACCATCAGTTGGCACTGTCAGTTTCCAGTAATCTACTTGATCCACATCCTGCATTTGACCTCTGGCACCTAAGTGACCGGTTACCGGCTGGTTTATCTGCAGAGTTTTCGCTGTTGCAAAATTATTATTGTTTTCTCTGTCATTGGCGAATTTTTGGGTGTCGACACTGACTTCAACTGAATAGGAACCATAGTAGAAATTTCGGCCATCCTTAGTTAATTTCAAGTGGTAAGTGCCAGCACGAAGTAGAGAGAAAGATGTTTTACCTTGTTTCCGAGCTTTGCCAAGAGATGTTTTATTGTCAGAATCAAGTAATTGAACAGATTCAAAATTTAACTTTGGACCAATAGTTAGCGTGATGTTCAAAGTACCATTCACAGGCATTTTTATTGTATGGGTCTCCTCTTGGTTTGAGTCTGTCAATTCACCTTTGAATACAGCAATCTTTTTATGTATCGTTACAAGCTCATCCTCATATTTTTTATTGACGCTGACAAATTCGAACCCTTTTTGTTTCTCTTTGAATTTATTCTTTAATTCAACATATTCAGGGTCTTTAACTGCGTGGGGGTATTTGTTGTTTTTACCCATATTGTCGGCTAAATCTTTTAGCATTGATTCAGCCTCAGTCATATTACCGTTATCAATAGTTTTTGCTATTTCAGGAAATAACTTTGATCGCGCGTTTGACCAGCTTTCACGCATTTTCTTTAGATGAGCAACGGCGGCATCTTTTTCCGGATCACTATCCTTAACTTCAGCTGCCATTTCAGCTAGTTTAACCGCGCCATCCAGATCACCTACTGTTACTTTTGCATCAGCTTTTTCCGTCAGTTTCGATTTTAAATCATTCCCTGTTTTATCTCTATCCTCTTTGAGTAAAAGTTCTTTGATCGCATTAAATAATTTCGCCGCTTTTTCTAAAGTTTCATCTTTTTGCATTAGTTGCCCGACTTCCTGCAACTCGTTTTGAACGCTTTTCGCGTTCTCTTTTTTTACCATTTCCAGCATTTTTTTATAAGCGGCTTCAGTTTCCTTGTGCATTTTGTCAAAATTAGCCTGGCTTTTGGTGTAACGGGCTTGAATAATATTATTGATGCAGGCATAAAGAGTTTTGTTGTCTGTTCGAAATGGTTTTTTAAATGTGTTGTAAGACCCGTCACACCGGCAAGGCCCATATCCGAGTGTTCCTTTATATTCAGGAGAATAATATCCACTCATTGTTCCGCAACCTTCACATAAACAATTTTTAAACTTACGAAGTTCTTCTGGTGAAAAACCTTCTTTATCTGCAATCTCTAAAATTTTTTTCAGTTTTCGGGCTTCTTCAGCTCTTAACTGGGCGATTCTTATTGACTTATTATCGCCGATGAGTTTTTCTTTTTCCCAGTCATTAAACTTTTGATCAAGCCAATTAGTACCTTTTCCTATGGTTAAATCCCATATCGTACCGCCAACATAGGCTACTCCGATTCCTATAACAAATCCCGCTGCAATACCCACAGGCCCCGCCCAACTGCCGCCCACTGCTCCAATCTTGCCACAGATATAGAAAATACTTGCATGAGCAGCTACAGTTGCAGAGGTTCCCGCCACACCAGCGGCAAAACCAACTACTAAAGTTCTGGCGCACCCGTTAATAGCTTGAACCGTGCCTCCCTTATAATTACCTTCTGCAAAATTGCCCGCTGTTGTGGCAATCCAGCCAACGTGAGGAGCTTTTCCTGCGGCATACGCGATTCTTTTACCGTTGACAATAACCGTTTTACCTGTTTTTACAATTTCTCTTGATATTTTAAGCAAGTTGCTTTTTTGTCGCCAGGCTATTTGAGTGTAGCCTTTCCAACCTTGGCGCATAAAATATCTACCGCCTTCTTCAATTAATTGACCTACTCTTCCAAGAAATTCCTGATATTTATCGTCATTTCCTATCCGGTTTGCAGTGTCAACAATGCTATTAGTGGTAACCGCCCAGCTTTGAACGGTTGGGGCCATGACCAAGAATGCACACAAAATATAAATTATTAGATTTTTCATATTGTTGTCTCCAATTATCTGATTCCAGCTTGATTTGCTAATCTCTCAACTTCATTGGCTGACAAGGTATGACTGACAAAGTCAACTCTACTAAGTTCCGGTTTTTCAAGTAAATCTCCTTTACTGTCAGCCATCTTAAACCAAAAACAGAATATATATTCCGGGTTGAAATAATTTGAGACAAAAACAAAGGCATTTCTTTTGTCGGTAGCCAAAGAGACGATTGTGAATTTACTCCAATCAAATTTTATTTTTTCCAGGATGATACGATTTTCACTGGTGGTTTGCTTGGCTATTGTCAGTAGTTTTGAGATTTTACCAGCTAATAGCAGATCCTTGACATTATCCATCTCTTCTCGAATTTGTTTAAGAGGTTTTTCGTTGTATAGTGAATCTCTAAGTAGTGAATAAATAACTAAAATACTAACAGCTTGACGATTACCATCGATTTGTTCTTGAGTTTGCAAACTTGGCAATCTGTTTCTCCAATTGTTTGGAGCTGATTCATGACGATTTTTATAACTTTCCAGAAATGCCATTATAGTATCATTAGTCGCAATAACTATTGCTAATTGTGGTGGGATGTTGAAATCTCTTTGCCATAACGGGATAAGCTCTGGGGATTTTGATTTTCGTATAAAATCGCCTGAGACTAACTCGGTATCTGAGATCACAATACCGTTAACGCCGTTGATCCATTGACAGATTAGTGCGACATCGCTCCAAGGACAATAGAATATAGATAATACGGACTTTTCACTTAGAGACGTTAGAGCTGTTACTGATGTCCCGAAAAAATATTGCCAGCCTTGATTTCTGTCTGAATTTGGATTTAAGATACTACTAAGACGGTTAAAATGGGCTGATGGAGATGAATATTTATCAAATGCTTGTTGCGGTGAAATACAGGCATTTAGTCTGAATTCAGATAGATAAGGTATTAATCTTGGCAATGACAACTCTTTTGTCATTTGTTTAGATGAATTTGAATGCAAATTATTGGTATCGTTCTGAACG
>JAGGWR010000220.1 GCA_021163445.1 Candidatus Tharpella aukensis | reverse complement strand
TACTGTAATCCGGTGCGCCGACGATAATATCGGCGTAGTTATCATTGTTAACATTGCCGGCAGTCGCAACCGACCAACCGAAATGGGCGTTGGCCTGATTGGGCGACCACCACTAGGCCGCCGGTTTTTCGAGACCGCCAGCTGAACCCTGGTAGACAAAGGCGGCGCCAGCATCGGCCTGACCCGAATCATACCAGGGCGCCCCGACAATAACATCATCAAAACCGTCGTGATTTATATCACCGGCGGTAGCAACCGAATAGCCGAAAAAGGCATAGGCCTGATCGGAACCAGTTCGGGGCAATCGAAAGAGCGATCTGCGAACCCATATAGACAAATGCCGCGCCTTCTTCTTGCTGGCCGTTGTCATAATAAGGTGCGCCGACAATAACATCGTCAAAACCGTCATTATCAACATCGCTGGCTGAGGAAACGGAAAAGCCAAATATGGCACCTCTCTGATCGGATTCCGCCTGCCAAGAGAGCGAGATCAGCAAGGGGTCGATGGTCAACGGGTAAACCGCGTCAGTTGTCTTCACCTGGATAAGCAGTTGTGAACCAGAACCCGACAGGGAAAAACGGGATGCCAGTTTCCGGTCGGCAGCATCAACCACCATCAGACTGCCGTATTCGAGAACTGCGGCCCCGGATGGCGTCAGCAGAGAGATGGTGGTATCATTTTTAAGTTGCGGTTTCAGGCCGCCCTCAATGGCCAGGCGCAACACCAACTCCCCTTTGCCTAAGGGTTTGGGGATCGTAAATCCCTGTTCCAGCCCTTCAGGCCGATTCTCAAACCATTGCTCCAGGTAGCTGCTCTGGTAGCTGACCCGATTGCCCTCGGCCTTGGGTTTGGCAAAAGCCAGTTTGTGCATCGCCCCGGCGACGCCGACCGCTTCGGGCCGTAGTTTGCAGATCCACTCCTTATCGCCCTGGATTCGGCGTTGGACAAGAATGCCGTCACTGGTAAACCAGGTCCTAAGGTTCTGTTGCCGGTTGGGGGCCTGCAAGGCATAGCCTACGGCCGGATTTTTGTGTGTCGCCGCACTCACGTGATACTCCCGGGCGGCGATATCCTGCTGAATCCTGCCGAGCCAGCTTTGCGGAATATCCCCCGCAACCCCAGATGTTCCCGAAGGTGATTTTGCGGCCAAACCCGGACTTGAGATTACCAAACTAAACAAAATAGCACTGATGATAATATTTTTTCGCATAATCCCCCTCCCGTGGGTTTAACGGCCGCCACTGGCGTTTTAGCCATATTTACAATTTTAAGGTTATTATCTATTGCAGACTGATTTGAGCATAAACCCTTTTACGTTCACTCCCAATAAAAAAGCCGGGTTGCTCTTTTACAAAGGGCAACCCGGCTGTCTTTTTCAATGTGTGGAGGAGTAAGACCCGCAGCTTTCCGACCCCGCCTTTCGACAGGAGTGGCTTTTACAACAATCCTATACTCCTACCATATAAACACAAAAATCAATATATTACAATACCCATTTTAATAATTTACACCTAGAATATGATTAAATTGATGATAGTAGCAGAGAAAGGAAAAAGGGAAATTTATTTAACTGGGGCGCAGTCAATCAGCATGTAGCAGCTTTAAACTGTACTTCGCCCACTCGTTTCGTTTAAATTCCTGCATCAGAACATTAGCCTCTCAGTGAATAACCTTGCAGTCGTGCATTCAAGTGGCACATTATAGCTATCACTCAGAAATCATGACAGATTCGTCTTTTTTTCATTTTGACGATGGTGGCACCGCCGTTGATAGTTTTAAAAAATCCCAGGGTTGCCTTAAAACTCTTGTTTATTCCAAGATCTGTAGTCCCGGTTTGATTGATAGTTTGCGGTAAGGATACGTTACCATCTCGGATAAAATCTTTAACATTTTGGTGAAACGGCTGAATCATGATGTGGGGGGGATTGCCATAACCACCTCCACCGGAGCAATATCAATTATCACCGATTGCCAGAGCACCCTCAATCTGTACGCAGCCCGCGGAAATCGTCATGATTCCGTTGACGACCGTCTCTCCGCAAAAGATTTCATAACCGTCGCTCCAGCCTCCAGACAGAACTATTGGTGCCTGCCTTGTAAACTCGAGATTTTCATTGTAAACCCCGGCGACAATCAGGATCTTTTGCACACTGGAATCAAGATAGGCTTCGCCAATCGTGGTATAACAGGACATATGATTGTCACATCTTCCGTCACCTGAGACATAGGCTACTGGAGCCATCCCGTAATAGACAAGCACCTCCCCATAACCATTCCCTCTTGTACAAACGATTACATCGTCATAGCCGTCACCGTTAACGTCTCCGGCTGTCGTGCGACCAACTAACTCGTCACGCGTCTGATCACCCACTACCGACCAGGAGGGATAATCGGCAAGTCCCGAAGTTGAACCAAGATAGACGAACGCCGCGCCTTTGTAATCTTCATATCCCCACGCCCCGATGATTACATCGCCATAGCCATCGTTATTGACATCGCCCGCCGTCGAAACCAAACAACCAAAACCGGCACCATAATGATTTGATTCCATCATCCAGGCCGGTGAGAGAGAGATACCGAGTTCACTACCCGTATAGAGAAATGCGGCACCTTCATACTCTTCGCCATTTTCATACGAAGATGCCCCGACGATCACGTCGTCAAAGCCGTCACCGTTGACATCGCCCGCCGTCGAGACTGAAGTGCCAAACCAGGCACCCGCTTGGTTGCCCTCCAGCACCACCGGATTATTAAGAGGACCTTTTTCCGTGCCGAACCAAATGAAGACTGCACCTACACCTACTTCTTCATTATAATCATAACCACGCGATCCTGCGACTATTTCATCATAGCCGTCACCGTTAATATCGCCCGCCGTCGAGACTGAAACTAGCCCGGCATCCACCTGGTTGCTATCCCGCAACCACGGAGTAGTGGACACCCCTTCAGCCGTCCCCGGGAAGACAAATATTGCGCCTTCATCTTCTTCGCCATTATCATACGACCCTGCTCCAATAATTACATCGTCATAGCCGTCACCGTTGACGTCTCCGGCCGTCGAAACTGAACCACCAAACCCGGCACCGCCCTGGTTGCCCTCTGCCGACCAGGCGGGGTTTGCGGCAAGCCCCGAAGCAGAACCTAAATAGACATACGCCACACCTTCATTAAACTCACCATTATCATACCAAGGTGCCCCGACAATTACATCGTCATAGCCGTCATTATTGACATCGCCCGCCGTCGAGACTGAATTACCAAATCTGGCATTCTCCTGATTGCCCTCCGCCGACCATGCGGGGTTTGCGGCAAGGCCCGTAATTGAACCAAAATAGATGAAGGCCGCGCCTTCATCTTCTTCGCCATTATCATACTTAGGTGCCCCGATAATTACATCATCATAGCCGTCACCGTTGACGTCTCCGGCCGTTGATGCTCTACCAAAGAGGGCATCCTCCTGGTTGCCTTCTGCCGACCAGGCGGGGCTTATGGCAAGTCCCGAAGTCGAACCCCTATAGACGAATGCGGCACCGGTTTCGATTTCACCAACAACATACCAGGGTGCCCCGACGATTACATCGGAAAAACCGTCACCATTGACATCACCTGCCGTGGAGGCCGAAGCACCAAACCCGGCATCTGCCTGATCGCTCTCTTCCATCCAGAATGCGGCGCGACTAAGACCGTCAGCCGAACCGAGATAGACAAATACCGCACCTTCTTCATTTTCGCCATTAGAGTAGCGAGACGCGCCAACGATTACGTCATCAAAACTGTCATTATTGACATCACCCGCTGTCGCGACCGAACCACCAAAAAAGGCACCCGCCGGGTTGCCTTCCGCCGACCAAGCGGGACTTGCGGCAAGCCCCGTCGCCGAACCAAGATATAGATACGCCACGCCATCAGTCGACTCATCATTTACAGGCTCCCCGAAAATCACATCGGCATAGCCGTCGCCGTTGACATCGCCCGCCGTTGCGACCCGGGCAAATTTACCGTAAATACCCGTTTGATTACCCTCCTTGAACCAGGCGCAATCGTTGCCAATATCTTGAGCCGAACCGAGATAGAGACACACCGCATTTACATACTCTTCACCATTATAATAATAAGGTATTCCGACGAGCATATCATCAAAGCCGTCGCCGTTGACATCGCCTGCCGTTGCAACCGAATAACCAAAATTGGCATATTCCTGATCGCTTTCCTCCGACCATGCGGGACTTACGGCAAGCCCTGTCGCCGAACCGAGATAGAGATGCACCGCCCCTTCCTCTACATCGCCATTAGAATACTTAAAATCCCCGATAATAACGTCATCAAAGCCGTCACCGTTGACATCGCCCGCCGTGGAGAATTTTCCAAGACGAGCATCTGCCTGATCGCCCGCCAGCGACCATGCGGGATATTCGGCAAGGCCTGAATCAGAACCGAGATAGAGATAGATGATTCCAGCGTTTTCTTTTACGCCATCATCATACAAAGAAGCGCCGACAAGCACATCATCATAACCGTCATTATTGATATCGCCCGCTGGTTTGGACTTACCTAAACAGGCACCCACCTGATTGCCTTCCGCCGACCAAGCAGGACTTGCGGCAAGCCCCGTCGCCGAACCGAGATAAAGAAACGCTGCACCTTCATTATCCTCACCGTTATTATAATAAAGTGCTCCTATAATTACATCGTCATAGCCATCACCGTTAACGTCCCCAGCGCACTGGACCGAAGCGCCAAAATTGTCGCCTTCATCCACTCCTGCAACCGACCAGGAAGGGACGTGAAGTAATGGATCTACGACCAGCGGATAGACTGCGCCAAATGTCTCAATATGGATGGTAAGTTGTGAGTCTTTAAGGGAAAAACTGGAGGTGAGGGTTTTGTTCTTGGCGTCGAGGACTTTGAGGTTTCCGTATTCAAGGACTTTTACCCCAGAGGGGCCTAAAAGATCAAGCGTGGTCGAATTCTTCAGTTTAGGTTTGAGACTCCCTTCGACAGAAAGGGTTATAAAAAAATCGCCGGCACCCAAAGGTTTGGAGATCGTAAAACCATGCTCAAGCCCTTCGGGACGGTTTTCGAACCACTGTTCAAGTTTTTCACCGGGATATGTAACCCGGCTGCCCTTCGCATTGGGTGAACCGAAGATCAGAGGTTGCAAGGAGTCGGCAACCCCCGCCTTGAGCGGTCTTAATTTGAAGTTCCAAGATTTTTCTGTCCCGACCCGGCGCTGTACTGTGATCCCCGACGGAGTAAACCAGGTTCTTAGGTTTTGACGTCGGTTTGGTGCCTGCAGAATTTTGCCTGCCGCCGGATCCTTGTGACTGGAGGTACTTGCATGATACTCGCGGGCGACGATATCCTGCTTAACCTTGGCAAACCAGTTATCCGGAACAGCATTGGGAATTGCGGCTTTGGCAACCGGGGTTTTCGTAGGCACAGCGCCCAGCACAGAAACTGGGAAAGAGATCAGGAAACTAAACATAATTATGGCAATCGCAAGATTAATCCGCATTATACTATCCCTCCATCAAAATAGCTCAGACTTGCAAGGAAACACATCAAACCATCAGAAACCAAAGTATTTTCTGGAACTTATGACATATCTATTTCTTTCTTAATTACACCTTTTGCCAACAAAAAAGCCGGGTCGCTCTTTTTTAAGAGGCAACCCGGCTGTCTTTGCAGATACTGGAAACAAGACCCGTGGTTTTCCGACCCCGTTTTTCAACGAGTGTGGCTTTATCCTATCTAAACAAATATAATCGGTAAAAAAATAAATGTCAACAACACCTACTGAGCGAAGTAACGTCCGCCACTGTTCGCTGTTATTTTATGGCGACAACTATAAGTATTTTTTTCACATACTCCCCAACAATATCGGATAAAGCTTTACTTTCACAAGGTTAGGAGAGTCAAAAGCTCCCGGCGACCCAGATTATCAGGTATAATGTATAATATATTTATACATTCAGATGTAATAAAGCACATCACCATTCCCGCAATTATCACATAAATACGTATAAGTTCAATAAGTTACGTAGATAAATGAAATTTATTACCACGTGGGCACACTCTATGCATTTATATAGATTGTATAAAGAATATATAACACAATAGATATTGAAGTCTTTTGCTAAAGCACGGAGGTGAGAAAAATGAAGAACACATTACGTATCGTAACACTGATGACCGTTATGTATGCAAATTCGGCTTTTGCCGCGACCGGAACCGAAGCTGCTGGGTTTAGCCTTATCGGATGGATTTTTCTCGGATTTTTGGCTGTCATCGTTACCTTGCAATTTGTTCCCGCCGTGATAATGTACAGCTCCATGCTGGCGGGCATCTTTGGGAAGGCGAGGGATCATCAGGAAGTTAAGAACAACTGAAAAACCAATATATTCCTGACAGGATAAAGTACCAAGGCATTTACCTGAAAGGGCAAAAAGGAAAAGGAGAATTTATCATGAAAACGGCTATATCAACAATCTATTTGGTTCTTGCAGTTATCAGCCCGGCATTTGCTGCGGATACAGTAGTTTATAAGAGTGGGATTCTCGTCAGCGTTTTTGTTGGTGTCTGTGCTCTGATCGTTGTTGCCCAACTGGTTCCGGCTCTTATGCTGATTGCAGGATTCATTAAGGGATTGGTGGTATCAAAGACTCCTGCAACCGAATCCACACACTGAGGCAATTTACACGATAGGCTTGCTCCTGGTGAGGGGGACTTCCCTCGAGACGTAAAAAATCAAGAATATCTCAAATAAATGTCATTTCGGCAAAAACCGGGATGACATTTATTTTTGAGATACATTCTACGACGCCATCAATAATGAGAGTGTTCAATCATTTCAACCACACCACCCCCAAAAAGAAATCAAACCCGTTTAACTGGATACAGCTTTGCCCACAATTTCCATCAACTCTCTAATTTGAAATGGTTTAGCCATCGCACCACAAAAACCGTACTCGCTAAAATCAGCCATCACCGGGTCAGTAGAGTAACCGCTGGACACTATAACTTTTGCCTCTGGATCAATTTTATGAATTTCTTTTATGGCCTCCTTGCCGCCCATACCGCCCGGGATGGTCAAATCCATAATGATAAGGTCAATTGGCGCATTGGCATCCTTTGCTTTTTGATAAAGTTGAATCGCTTCATTCCCACTTTCAGCCGAGATCACTTCATAACCGATTCGGGAAAGCGCTTTTTCAACTAGAGATCTAATCATTTCTTCGTCATCCATGATCATTACTCTACCTTGGCCGGCTACTGGCGGCACAACAACGGCTTTTTGCCCAAGTTCTTGTCTGTCTTGAGATGCAGGAAGATAGATCGTAAAGGTCGTTCCCTGACCCTGTTTAGAATCGACAGTGATGTGGCCGTCATGCTTGCTGATGATTGAATGAGATATAGCCAGCCCAAGGCCGCTGCCTTTCTGTTTTGAGGTAAAGTAAGGATCAAAGATCTTATCAAGCATGTCAGCCGGAATGCCAACGCCCTGGTCTTTGATGACGATTTTTATATAATTTCCGGAGCGAACAGGGATTAAATCATTAGGCTCCAAACAATAGTTCAAGCAGTCTATCGCAATGGTGCCACCAGTCGGCATGGCCTGGCTGGCATTGATAACAATATTTTGAATAACTTGGCTTATCTGCCCCGTATCAATGGCCACTGGCCAGAGCTTTTCACCAAACTTGAAATCACAACGGACGTTACTTCCCCTCAAAACAAAACCAGCGGAATCTTTTATAATTTCATCAATTGCCGCGATTTTCTTGACTGGCTCACCACCTTTGGCAAAGGTTAGTAACTGCTGGGTTAGATCTTTGGCACGCAAGGAGGCTTTTTCGGATTCTATTAACAGTTCATAAATTTCATCTTTAGGATCTACAGTTGTCAAGGCCAGAGAAATATTACCTAGGATTGCTGCCAGTATATTATTGAAGTCATGGGCAATGCCGCCAGCCAACACGCCGACCGACTCAAGCTTACGGCCTTTAAGTAACTCCTCTTCCAACTTGATCTCTTCTGTGACATCACGCTTGACTGCCACATAATTAACAATTTCACCTGATGCATCGCGAACAGGCGAAATTGTTACTTCCTCAGTAAAAAACATGCCATTCTTTTTCTTGTTTGTGAGTCGGCCTCTCCAGGTCTCACCACGTCCGAGTGTATCCCACATCTCCTGATAAAAGGAGGCATCTTGCTCGCCACTTTTCAAGATACGTGGATTCTGTCCGAGTGCCTCGTTGGACGTATAGCCGGTAAGCCGCTCAAAGGCTGGATTGACATATTGAATAGTAGCTTGAACATTGGTAATGACAACAGTTTCTGCAACCTGTTCGATGGCCAATAATAACTGCTCCAGCTTCTTTTTGGTCTGCTTACGCTCAGTTATGTCCTGAGCCATGAAGCAGATAAACTGAGGCGTTCCTTTGTTGTCCACAACAATGGGAAATCGAGCAACAATAAAGAAATGTGCCCCATTTGTTCCGGGCAGTTCAACATTCTGGTGAACAATCTCAGTTACAGAACCAAGCTTACTACCGACAGTATGAATAGATCCCGGATCAACTTCCAATGTAATCTGTTCTATGTTTTTCCCTTTAAGATCTTCACCAGGGAAAAAAATGTTTAGGAACGAATCACTTGCCTCCTGTATAGAACCATCAGGAGTGTAAATAGCAATAAGTGAGGGGGCGTGATCGAGAACACCCTGAAACTTCAAAGCCAATTGTCTGACAGGTCGAGCAAAATGTGAACTCATCCGATATATGATAAAAACAGCAAAGATTAGAAAAGTGATGGTGAGTCCGGCTATAGACAGCCAACAACGCCTTACAGCGTTCACTCTTCCCTGTGTAGAGATACCCACTACAATCACCCCGGTCAACTCATTAGTATAACCAGTGTGGTAGGGCATGGCCACCTCTTTCACTTGTTCGCCATTGACAGTCAAATCATGAATAACTCTATCTTTTCCCTCATAAATCTGGTTTATGCGAAGCATAGTTTCATCAGTTATTACAGTATCATTTAACGCTGAATTACTATGGGCAATGATCTTGTTACGGCGATCCACAACCATACAGTAAGCAATCTGTGAATGTTGTTGACTTACCTCCTTAATCAGCAAGCGAGCGTGATATTTGCCGGAAAAACTGATTCTGTTTATGGAGTCACTGAGTACACTTGTGAGAATAGTTGTTAATTTATCTTCATCTTCAGAGAGAATACGCTGAAAATAAAATCCTACCACTATTAGAACAATTAACATCATGACTAAAACAAGTGTGCCGAAGGCTGAGGCAATTTTCCGATCCAAACTTGCCAGACCCGCAACACTGGTGATAAATGATCTCCTTTTATTATCGTTCATTGCCTGAAATCCTTTTGTTTTTCAAGCGTCCATCCCAGTATGGATTCTTAGTAGGCCACGGTTTTTTGAATTGTTTTGGGATAGGTCCTTGCCATCCTGGAAACATATCAATTGTTTCTCTAGTAACAGGAAAAACCGGAACAAGTATCTGACTTGCGACCTTTTCTCCACAAAGAATGGAGTAAGCTGTTTTCATGGTCTCAGCTCCAAGAGGTCCACAAAATTGTGCAGAATCTATACGGGTTAAACGTTGATTCTGAATATTTGTTATCGATACAGGATCCCCGTCACTGGTGGCAATAAAGATCTCATCTCTACCGGCCTCAGCCAAAACATCAACAACGCTCAAACCACCACCATCATTTACCGTGAAAACAACATCTACTGAACCAATTTGGGGGAAATCGAGGATAATCATCTTGCCTGCCCGCCGACCGCCGACCGGCTCTACGGCCTCATAAGTCTTAATAATAAGATAAGATTGCCCGTTTTCCTGTAGGGCATCAAAAAAACCATCAACCCGTTCTACGGTTGATGAAACATGGGGATAATCAACCAAAATAATATTCAGTGTCTTTTTACCTTGGAAGTATGCAGCCACATATTCCCCATTAAGATATCCAGCCTGGTAGTTATCTGAGGTAAGATATGAAGCAATCTTTCCCCCACTGATATATTGATCATAGGTGACCACAGGTATTTTGGCTCTATTGGCAGCCATAAGAGGGCCAGCCAGGGCCGCATTGTCCGTAGGTTGAACAATAAGAATGTCGGGCTTTTGTTTGACAAGGTCATACATTTGCTGCATCTGCAGCTCTATACCTTTGTCCCCATCTCCGGCCACTCTGACAAGAAGATTGACCCCTTGAAGTCCGGCAACACTATCTGCTTGCCGGTTAATTTTTGCGGCTTCTTCTTCAAGCCCCTTACGCATAGCAACTTGACCGGGAATGTTCATAGACCAATAAAGAACACCAACTTGGAACATGTTTTCCAAAGCATGGACCGTCGTAGAGTTAGCTGGAACGAGTAACAACACGACTGCAATGGTAAAATTAATGCGTCGAAAAAAAAGGCATAGCTGTTTTCCAAGTTGAATTTTATTCATAACAATTTTACCCATCAATATGTCATTTGAGCATAATCTAAGGAAACATTAGTGAGATTAATTATAAAATCAAAAAAGCCGGCCCACTTTTCTAAAAAGTAGTCCGGCTTTCTACTCAGATAACTGATTTTTTTCATATCTTCTCCTTTTCCTATTGCTGTAATTTCTGCAAAACTTGGGTAAACGAACGACAGCAAGCAAACTCTTCGATGATAAAACGCCATTTTTTCTCAACTATGTTCCTAGGAATATGGGCAACCTTATCTTGCGTCGCAGGTTTCCTGTAAAAGTCGCTAAAGATCAAGGCTGGAACCGGGGCCGCCCGCCAACCGGGGTCAGTCGGTAACTCAGGATGAATAAGGAGAATATCATAATCTGCCACAGCCAACGCCTTATCTGCAAAAATTTCATCCAGACCTCTTTTATCAACCACTGCTTCCACCTCAATTTCCGGTATATTCGATACGAAGCAATCTTCTTCAAGGTTCGATATAAACAATAGTTTCATTCTACCCCCATCACCATTAAGGCGGGAATCGCTGCATTTAATCAGACATACTTTCCTTGTTGCAAGTACCTCTGGCAATCTTAACCATATTGTCAAACTTCAAACAAAAACTTCATCGTAAATAATGCGTAGCATCCTCTTAATCATAAATCTCAATTTGGCGCAATATCTATTTTGTGATTTAAACTCAAAATATAATTTGTCAAATAGGTATGGAATCCCTTAGAAATATCCACTGCCAATCTAAACTTTCCGGCAATTTTACCAACAAAAGATATATCGTAATATCAAATTGTGGTTCGATGGATTTTCAGTTTTTCACCACAGTTTCCTTGAATCTCTTGATATGCATGTTCAAGTTCATCCATTATCACCGGGCTACCGGAGGCGTATTGCTCCAGAAAAGGGATTAACCACCCGACACCAATCTTTTGTATCAAACTTTTATTTATCCGCAACACCTCTTCTGCGGGCCATTTGCCACCACCTTCCTGCCCTCTTGGATAATTCTGACCTATGCTCAAATGCACCCCTGGATCATTGGGGTGAAGAATCACAAGAAACTCACCATTGTCAACAATTGTAATATGGGAAATCATTTTCTGAACCGTATCAGGAATATTGTAATCCGGGTCAAGCAACCGGACTATATCGGGCCGGGCAAGTATCAGGGCCGCTTCCAGGGGTGATCTCAGAGACGCGCCACGTTTCTCTTTGGACGCTCCCACATCAAGCAAAAGTTTCACTATGTCATAAGCGACGCCGGGTTTGCAATAGATGATAGCCGCATACAACAGAGAATATCCGGCCTTGCTAAGGGTTTCAATAAAAGACCTTTCTGCAATAATATTTTTTACCGCGTTTAAATCTGACTTACTGATCGCCAGATGCAGTCTTCTGCCATACTCTTTTTCCGCTTTTGTTTGCCACTGTCCGAAGATCCTGAGCTGCGCCATATGTTCAGGGTTTTTGATAGCCTCTGCCGCCCGTTTTTCTGTGAAATCTCTTGCCCCTCCCGTCATCTTTACCATGTCCAAGTAGCCGATATACCCAAGCATAATTTCAAGAGGTGAAATCCCATCATTATTCACTGTCAGGAGATCGGCCCCCTTATCCACTAGCCGACGGTATTTGCAGTAGTCCCGGACTCGGGAATTGTGGTGAAGCGGAGTGTCCCCATTCTGGTCGCAAGCATTTGGATCAGCCCCATCTTCCAGCAGTATATCGACAATTTCAAACACCAGCTTTTTGGACAGCATCAGCGCTGTCCGGCCCAGTTCATCTCTTATATCCGGTTGAATACCTCCGGCAAGATATTCCTTCACTTTGACAATATCACCTGCCGCAGCGGCACAATGCAATTGCGTAAACGAGCTATTCGCCATAATCTTATCTCCACCCAGGAGGCTGCCAATCCCTTTCTTGGATGCCTTTTATACTGGATCTGCCTTTTATCTTTTCTATGCCACTGTACGACCCGTGTTCGGCATCGGCAATCTCACAAATACGACCGGCAACTGAAAATATATCCTGTTGTTTCATGGTTTGCTCTGCCAGTTTCAGCTCATTCTGTTCGTTTGCCCCAAACACCTCCCAGATACCAAAACGCTCCGGCACAAACTCTGTTGGAGCATGTTTGAGAACAATCCAGTCAAACCGAAATGCCTCGTAGGCAACAGGAAAACTACAACCTTGCTCATCTCTTATTGCACGCATCCGACTGTTAGATGCCACGACTTCGACCACTAGACCAGGCTCACGTTGACCCTGACTGTATAAAATATTAAGCGCCTTTTCCGAATCTTCATATATTCCCACGGTCGTGAAAAAACCACCGTAATTACTGAGAGACATAAAATCCTGAACTATGACAAGATATACTGGTGAGTTTTTCGTTACTTTGCCCAGATCATTTATATTGTTATCTTGTCTTAGCCTTCCGGGAATTATTTCAACGATATCATGGTTCTCGCAAGAAAAAAACCGCGTGTCAACAGCTGTGGAGCTGTCGGAAAATTGGGTTCCTTTCACGGTCGTGGAGGCTGGCAATGAAGAACCAGAAGGATGAGAAGTATTTTCTGCCACTGGTGCAGTTGTTATAGAATTGGCAGATAGAAGCTGGCATCCGGCCCTTACCAAGACCAGATGAGCAATCGGATAAAAGAGACCAAGGATAAAAATATTGCCAATTAAATAAAACTTTTCATGATTGGGGAAAATGCTTGTATGAAGAAAAAGTACGCCGCCGACCACCACAAAAAGTGAAACAATCGCACTGACAATGGTTAATACTGGAAGTTTGGCTCGCGCAGAATATTTCCAGGCAGTAAAAACAGTGGGGCCAAGGCCATAAGGGAAATCGGCCCCGATCCATGAATCTTCCCAGCCGTTTCGGGGATGAATTACACGTAGCAGATAGTCCGGCCAGATACGAACCAGAAGGGTTACTGTCCCTGTCACCATCAATAATGCCACAAGAAGTTCCCTCCAGGTAACTCCGATCCATCTCAGAGTGTTTGCCAATAAAAGAATGATAAAAAAACCTGCAAGAGCGGCAAGAGCGTACCCCAGGACAAATATTCCCTGCACTGGGCAGCGGTTATAGATCAAGCAAAACAGAGATGCCGGTCCTTTGTGAAGTGCACTTACAGCCCCTGCGGTAAAAAGAGGTAAAGACCAGATAAACAGACATAATGTTGCCAACTTGGGAATGGGTAGCAGATCCCAGAGCAGCGAAACCACTATGGCTGGGACAAAATAGAGGTAATCCGTAGAAAAAACGTGAGCAGAGAGACTGGTCAGAAGTGAATGGTTTTGAATAGATATTTCTGGCTTTGTTTGTCTGTCTGACATTTTCCCCACCTTGACAAATAGATGTCCTCAACCAATCTCAACTTTCCATCCTGGCAGCCTACCTGACCTTCATCGTAAATATACGTATCAAAGTTCTTATCGCTGAACATCTTAAGTTTGATGGTTCCGCGATTTACTTTAGATTTGCAGCGGTATTCTCAAAATATGTCAAGGTTCGAGGTTGCTCAAGCTTCACATTGCCAAGGATAAAGATTTTACCCTGTCTACTGTCTCTGAGAACACTAAAATTGAAATGGTGTACTGAGCTTATACCTTTCCTGTGTCAATGTTAATCAAGGGGGACTCACTAGTACTGCGTCCCATAAGTTCTGACATGTTTTTTGGCAATTTAAAGTTCTATGCGGCTTTTGGTATGTTTTGATACGCATAATTTTCAAAGGCAGATAATAATGTATTTAATGCATTCTCAGCATTGCTCTTTTTCAACGGTCCTTCTTCCTTCATTATGTTATCTCTGAGTGCAGTTTCTTGGGATTGAAGTGCATAGTATAGTTTTTC
>JAGGWR010000190.1 GCA_021163445.1 Candidatus Tharpella aukensis | reverse complement strand
TTTACTGTCTAAAACTGGAGCGGGATACGAGATTCGAACTCGCGACTTTCAGCTTGGGAAGCTGACACTCTACCAGCTGAGTTAATCCCGCGAGTAGATCTGTTTGTGAACGCGCCATCTACAATGAAATCTTATGGTTGTCAATCAGTTTTTGTCAAAGCTACAGTTTTTACTTCACAAAATTGACTGTTTCATGTATATATAGTGTTAATGTTCACTATAATAAACTGAGATATTTATATCTTAGTTAGTGCGCGACCGAAAACCGCCAATTTCCTCGATTGCTGCGTTAGGCTCAAATTTTAATCCTCAGAATACTCAGTGTATGCTTGCGGTTAAAATCCTTACCTGCCTTGCACTTAAGAAAATTGCCAGGTTTTCGGTCAGGTCCTAGTTAACTGGATGATTGATGGAGGAGTATTGCAGGAATCTTTTTCTAATTTAGGATTACAGAATGTGATTCCGGGTCTGTTTACCCTGTGTGACAAGAGTTCCGAGGGGCTTGAAAAATGGCGTCGTGATCTTTTGTCTTTGCTTGATGAACTCGAAGGTGAGGCGCTGGATCGGCTCACAGAGAGTGACTCCGGCTTGCAGCGACGGGTCGGTTTGTGTGCTTCCATATTGCGCACGGTTTTTTCCGTACGTTCTGAAGAGAAGGCTGGTTTCAGTGTTGTGCAGGCGCTTTTCGATGTTGTTCATAAGATTGAGCGTCAAGATTTACAGCCAGCATTTTATGCTGAGCTTATTTCGTTGTTTAAAGGGGTGTGCGGGAGTGAACCTGTCCCTTGTGCTATTGTTAATGAAGATCACGGTGAAAACGATTTATACGGGCGCGAAGCGGCACTTTTGCGCTCATCTCAACTTGATGTTATGGCGCGTCGGGTCGAGAGCTTTATGTCCCGTTATAGTGATGGTTTGCAACCGGAAGCCGTGCTTCGTCGCCAGCAGCGTCAAAACCATATTAAAAAATATTTCGGGGCCAATGATGCCCAGTGGGATGACTGGCGTTGGCAGATTCAAAACATTGTTCAGGATGCTGATACGCTGCTCAAACTCATAGCTCTTAGACCTGCTGTGGCTGCGGCGGTAGTTCGGGCCCGGGAGCATCATCTTCCTTTTGGAGTGACGCCACACTATCTCTCTTTGATGGATGATGATCTTTTAGATGATGAGAACCCTGGTGGCCGCCGGGATGCGGCGATAAGAGCCCAGGTTCTGCCGCCGCCGGAATATGTCGAACAGGTGGTTGAATCACGGCTTAAAAGTGGTGATTTTTCCGGGCTCGATTTTATGTTGGAAGAGGATACTTCACCGGTCGATTTGATTACTCGGCGCTATCCAGCAATCTGTATTTTTAAACCTTTTAATACCTGTCCTCAGATATGTGTTTATTGTCAGCGGAATTGGGAGATAGAAGATGCTATGGCGCCCGATGCCTTAGCTTCGAAAAATAAGATTGAAGCAGCAGTAAAGTGGATTGCTGAACATCCGGGCATTCGCGAAGTTTTGATAACCGGTGGTGATCCATTGGCTATGGGTGATGACTCTTTTGAGCAAATTGTGGGGCTGGTTGCCGCCGTTCCCACGGTTGAGCGCATTCGTATCGGAACCCGAACTCTGGTGACCATGCCGATGCGGATTACGGAGCGTCTGGCGGCATTTCTAGGTTCACTGCGTTTGCCGGGTCAACGGGAGGTTGTGGTTGTAACTCATATCGAATCCCCCTATGAATTGACACCTGAGGTTGTGACGGCGGTCGATCGGCTTCGGCGCCAGGGCATCGGAGTCTATAACCAGTTGGTCTACACCTTTTTTGTTTCACGTCGTTTTGAGGCTGCTTTTTTGCGCCGCCGCCTGCGCCAGATTGGTATCGACTCTTATTACACTTTTAATACTAAAGGGAAAGAGGAGACCGTCAGTTACCGGGTTCCGATTGCCCGGCTTCTGCAGGAACAGACTGAAGAGTCACGGCTCTCTCCCGGTATTGAGCGAACCGACGAAGCTGTTTTTAATGTTCCGGGTCAGGGTAAGGGTTATATTCGTTCAACCCGCCAGCGCCACATGATCGGTTTGGCTGCCGATGGTTCACGAATTTATGAATTTTTCCCTTGGGAGGATGGCATTGTTCGAGTTGCCCCAGCTTCCTATGTAGCTCGGGATGTGCCGATTCTTGATTATTTGGAAAGGCTTAAAGAGATTGGTGAAAAGAGTGAGGATTATCAGTCGATATGGGACTACTTTTGATGCACTCGTAGTAAGTCACGGAATGGCTAAATAGTGCGCGACCAAAAACCGCCAATTTCCTCGATTGCGGCGTTAGGCTCAAATTTTAATCCTCGGAATACTCATTGTATGCCTGTGGTTAAAATGTTCGCCTGCCTTGCACTCAAGAAAATTGTCAGGTTTTCGGTCAGGCACTAAGTAATAATTTCGATGTACGACGCAGAAAAGTCGGACTTTTTACGCCGCCTTCACGATTGAAGGAACATCAAGGTTGATTTACGTGCGTAGCGAAAAAACTGGTGACCTGGACTGGTATGGTTAAAGCTGCAGAAAAATGGTTGATCTATATTCTCGGTCCCCGAAAAATGCAGAATGAGCTTTTGGCTACTTTTTTGCATAGTGAGACCGGAATTATATCTCATATTGAGAATAGTGATAAGTTTTATTGTCCGTCTGTTATCTGGCCGGGCAAAATCATGTTCTTTTGTGATTGTCAAATGAAGCCGTATTCCGAGCTGTTAGATCAGGTAGCAGCCGCTAAATTTCTTGAACACCAGAATTTTTACCCGCTCCTTTTTAATGTCGAAGAGAAGATCAGTACGGGCGAAGATTTGGTGGGTTTTGGAGTTCGGGGTCTCTTCTATAAGGATGAACCGCTTGAAACTCTGGTGCTTGGGGTTGCCGCTGTGCGCAAAGGCGAGATTTGGCTGCCTCGTCATATTTTAAGTTCCTATTTATCTTCTTTCCATCGTCGTGAAAAAATCCAAAAAAATGCGGAACTTAAAGAATCGGAAAATAGAAAGTCTGAGCTTAAATTGTTGAGTGTTCGAGAACGTGAAGTTCTGCAGCTGGTTGTAAAGGGTCATATTAATGACGAAATAGCCGCTAAACTTGGCCTCAGCCCGCACACAGTTCGCAGTCATCTCCACCGAATTTTTCGCAAAATAGAGGTTAAAAGTCGCTATCAAGCTGCCGTATGGGCCTCCAAAAATTTCTAATATGG
>JAGGWR010000348.1 GCA_021163445.1 Candidatus Tharpella aukensis | reverse complement strand
TCGGGCATAAGTGGCGTGATTTGGTCAGTGATGCCAATCAAAATCCCTATGCGGTGGAATTTCTGTTGGCGACTATGTTTTTAGCTGAGGGGGATGAAGCTTCAGCCCTTAAACATCTTAAAAAAGCCCAAAAAGCTGATTCAGGGCAACCGATACTCTATCTCAGGTTGGGTGAAGTTTATGAAAAGATGAAACGTTTCACGGTCGCAGAGAAGGCTTACAACAAAGCCCTCGAACTGGATCATGAAGTGCCCGAGGTTTTTGTCGGTTTAAGCCGTACCGCTTTAGCTGGCAAAAAAAACCAGGCCGCCGCCCATTTTGCCCTCGATGCGCTGGCATTGCGTTTTCACCAGCCCGAAGCCCACTATCTGCTGGGTTGGGCCCTGCATCGTCTCAACGAGATCCCGCGCGCCGTGCAGGCCTTAAAAACCGCAGTTGCCCAAAATCCAAACTATCCGCAAGCTTATCGCCGCCTGGCCTATATCTATAAAAAAAGATTGCATCTTATCCCGGAAGCTGATGCTTATCGTCAGCAGGCCCAAGATGCGCGGCGTCGTTTACGGGATTTAAAGAGCGGTAAAATTAGTGGTAAAGTCAATGATAGTGAAAAAATGGCAGTCAGGGCCCAAGCCGCACGAAGTTCGGATCAGGAGATATCCGGGGCCGAAAAGTTCTCTCCCGAAGCGTTTGTGCCGGAGAAAACCATTCTTATTGTCAGCGGGCTGCCGCGTTCAGGTACTTCGATGATGATGCAGATGTTGGCTGCCGGTGGCCGGGATTCGTTGGTTGATGATCACCGGCTCGCAGATGACGATAACCCGAAAGGTTATTTTGAGTTTATCAAAGCCCGCAAACTTCGTCAGGACGACTCCTGGCTGCCGGATGCCTGTGGCAAAACCGTCAAGATTGTAACCCAGCTGCTTCATCATCTGCCGCCTCAGAGTGAAGAATTCAAGTATCGTGTGATCATGATGGAGCGTGATGACGATGAAGTTTTGGCTTCCCAGGCCCGGATGCTGGAAAACCGCAAACGCCAGGGTGGACGTCTGCCCGATAAGTTTTTAAAAGAGACCTTCCGCAAGCAGGTGGACAGAACTAAACTTTTTCTGGCCACCCGCAAGATTCCTCTATTAGTGATCAATTATCAAAATTGCCTGGCCGAGCCATCAGCTACGGCCGCCAGAGTCAATAATTTTCTTGGTCAGAGTTTGGAATCGGGGATGATGGCTACGGCTGTGGACAAGCAACTTTATCGACAACATAAGTCTTTATTGTCCTGACACAGTGTAGCCGGGAGCAAAAAAGAACTCTTTCACTCTCTGCGGGAAAAAAGCTGGAATCCCGCAGAGACGCAGAGACGCAGAGGCGCAGAGAAAGTCAAAAGCTAACTAAATCTTTGGTTTTTCTTGGCGTCTTGGCGTCTTGAGTGAGCAACGCGAACGGGCGAGAGACAAAAAAATAAATTTTTGACCAGTTACTTCCCACTTTTTTCTGCGGCTTTTTGCCGGGGACCGATTTTTTTGCCGGGTCGGGCAAAGGGTGATCTTTTTCCCCGGCGTTGGGGGCGCATCCAGTTGCTGCGCAGTGAGAAAAGGCGAGGTCTTAGTTCTGCTATCTTTTGTCGTTGAGACTCAGTCAAAAGCGCATGAATCCCGGTTTTCATGGTGATCATATTATCAAACATCTGATTGCGAAGTGCGCTTAAAGAAGCTTTTTTCTCCTGTAAGCTCTTCAGTACGATAGGGGTAACCGCCAGCAGTTGTTTTTCCAACTCCTGAGTGATTATTTTTGCCTCTTGGCGTTTTTCTTGATTGGTTTTCGTGTAAGTTTCGGTTAAACCTTCAATTTTTTTCTGCTGTTCTTTGGTTAACTCAATCTTTTTAATGAACTCCTGGTTTTGCCACCAGGGGGTGAAACTCTTGACCGCGTTTTTTTTCGAAAAAGGGTTTGACGCATTTTTGTCAGCATCCGCCGCAACCCCGACCGCACTCATGAGCAACAAAATAAAGCCCACCACTATAAACTTGCAAACGATTTTTTTCATTATTTTTCCTTTCCTACAACAGGGTTAGTTCTTGATTTTCTCCAATAGTTACAATTTATATTGCTTTTTATGGTAGTTTGACCGTAAATGCAAGATGTAAGTTAAAGGTATTGGTAACTATTCAGCATGTTTAACCATAACGTTACAGCAAATGGCGGCGAACATTGCTTCGCCCACTTCGAGAGGGGACACAGCTCAGCCCGTCACGGGCTAAAGCCCGGCCTGGAGGTATGTCCCCACACCGAGACAGTTCGAAATCAGAACACGCTGAATAGTAACAAGTTATTTAGTTATGTTTAAATAATTATGGTCAGGATATGTGGTTTCGGCGACGATATGCGGTTTTAGGGGTTTTCTGTCTGTTTTTGTTCTCCTTTTTTGCACTTTATAGTTACGTTACAACTCCGGAACCGATTCGGGTTGAGGATGCGTTGCAAATGGTTCCCGAAAGCCGTTGGCCGGAATTGGGGGATGATCTCGATTTGCAATCTTTAAGTCTGGCTCTTGAACGAAATCTTGTCTATTTGAATAAATTGTCTGGAAAAAAGACATTTTCATATGGTGCACAGGTTGTGAGTGCCGCTAAAGTGCTTGCGGCTCAAGTTGAACTGGTTGATTTTATTAAGCAAAACCCGAGTGCACCAGAACTTGAACTGTTTTTGAAAGAAAAGTTCAAACTTCTGGAGTCGGTTGAACGCCGCCGATTGCCTTGGCGGAAAACAGAGAATCCAGTGCTTTTTACCGGCTATTATGTGCCGACTTTACGCGGTGCCCGGCAGCCGGATGAAAATTATCGCTATCCTCTCTATAAAAAACCGACTGATCTGGTCACGGTTGATCTGGATAAATTTGACTTACAGCGCTGGGTGCGCAAATTATGGCCGTGGCTGGCAAATCTACCTTTTGGGCCGCGTCTGGAAGCGTTGCGTTTTCCCGGCGTGCGGGGCCGTTTACTGGCAAGCGGCAAAGTGGTGCCTTACCATACCCGGGCCGAGATTGACTATGAAGGGAAATTACAAGAAGATAATCTGGAACTTGTCTGGGTCGATGATGAGATCGATCGTTTCTTTCTCCAGATTCAGGGTTCGGGGTTAGTTCGGTTGGCTGATGGTCAGACGATGATGGTTGGATATGCTGCGGCCAATGGACACCCTTATAGTAGTATCGGGGGGTGGCTTATACGTCAGGGTTTGATGAAACGTGAAGAGGTTTCGATGCCCTTAATTCGGGCCTGGATCAAGAAAAATCCTGAACGAATTAAGGAGATTTTCAGGGTTAATTCAAGTTATGTCTTTTTTCGTGAATTGCCGACTCCTGAGGCCTTGGGCTGTTACAATGTGCCGATTACCGGCGGGCGCTCAATTGCAACTGATCGTAAACTTTTCCCCGGCGGGGCCTTGGCCTTGATTATGACGGAATTGCCGATATTTTCACTGGCAGGAGAACTTACAGATTGGCGTCCCTGCCGCCGCCTGGTCTTAAATCAAGATACCGGCGGCGCGATCAAGGGGCCGCACCGGGTCGATCTCTACTGCGGCGACGATAAACCGGCCGAGCTGACGGCCGGGGTCATGAAACAACCCGGCCGACTTTTCTTTTTTGTCCCTCGTTAATAGTTTGATGAACTCGCACCCCAAGGGCACTTCCTGCGGGGCGTAAAAAGTATTTTAACGACGCCATCAACGGTTAAGCAGGGGAAAGCCCATCTCTTCTCTCTGTTTGAGATAATTTGTCGCCGAGAGTTTGGATAGGTTGCGCACCCGGCCGATATAGTTAGTTCGTTCGGTAACCGAGATCGCACCCCGGGCATCAAGTAAATTGAAGACGTGGGAGCATTTCAGGCAACAGTCGTAAAGCGGGAGGACGAAATCTTTTTCAGCCAGGCGAATGCCCTCTTTTTCAAATATGTTGAAAAGATTAAGCAGCATTTCGACATCAGCCTCTTCAAAATTGTACCTTGACCACTCAACTTCACTCTGGTGATGGACGTCGCCATAGAGTAATTTATCGTTCCACTTGAGATCGTAGACGTTGTCGACCCCCTGCAGATACATGGCGATTCTCTCGATGCCATAGGTTATTTCTCCCGGAATCGGTTTCAGATCAAAACCACCGACCTGTTGAAAATAGGTGAATTGAGTAATCTCCATGCCGTCAAGCCAGACCTCCCAGCCTAAACCCCAAGCGCCTAAGGTTGGTGATTCCCAATCATCTTCAACAAAACGAATATCGTGATCTAAGGGGTCAATGCCCAGAGATTTTAAACTATCCAGATAGAGATCCTGGATCTCCAGCGGTGAAGGTTTAAGAATGACCTGGTATTGATAATAGTGTTGCAGTCGGTTAGGATTTTCGCCGTAACGGCCGTCACTGGGCCGGCGTGAGGGTTCAACATAGGCGACATTGTATGGTTCCGGTCCTAAAGAGCGTAAAAAAGTTGCTGGATTAAAGGTTCCAGCTCCGACTTCGAGATCGTAGGGTTGCTGGATAACACAGCCATGATCACCCCAAAAGCGTTCCAGATTAAGAATAACATCCTGAAAATTCATTGTTTAACTCCGTGATTAGATTGTCAAATATAGAAAATTAAAAAATTTGTAAATTTACAATAGCCATTGTCAAGATTTGATCCCATTTATGAGGGCGAAGCAAAGTTCGCCGTTATTTGTTGTAGCTTTTTGGTTGACACATTGCCAAGGCCGGTTCAGTTTTAGCAACCGGCAGATCATTCTCGGCATATCGTTCCATGATTTTCAGGCTTTTGAAGTTATAGCCGCTGTGCCAGCGTAAGAGGGCGCGGCAGAGGCGGGCACTTTCACGTTCGACCTGAGGGGTGAAGTTTAACTTATTGCGGAGTTCATTGTCAAGTCGGTGAGCTTGATTAAGCATGTTGATGGTTCCCCGGCTGACACTGAAAGATGCCGGATGCCGGGGTTGGCAGCTCTGGCAGACGAGGCCGCCTGTCTGGGGCGAAAAGTTAAAATATTTGCCCGTATCAAGTTCACAGCCACAATCAAGACAGGATGAAAGTTGGGGTTTAAAACCCAGCAAAGTAATTATCTGGAGTTCGAAGAGTCGAATTCGGCAGTTGAAATTGCGGTTGTGCGGAACTGTTGCGAGAAATGTGAAGAGGTCATTGAGCAGGTTAAAGAGAGCCTTGTTGGCTTGGCGTTCAGCACAGCAACGATTGATGATCTCTAAGAAATAGCAACCGCAGAAATAGCTGTGCAAATCTTCTTGAATGGCGGTGAAAGGCTCAATCAGTTGACATTCATCCATCCTCGTCAGAGCCAGAGGGTGTTTTATGAAGCCGTTGAATGCGACTCGTGAAAAAAGTTCCAAAGAGCCCGGGAACCGGCGGCGGCTGCGTTTTGCTCCCTTACCAATGGTGTTGATTTTGCCGCGACCAGCCGTGAACAGGGTGATGATCAGGTCACTTTCACCATATTCGGTCTTGTTGATTATAAAAGCATTATCTTTAACTCGAGGCATTTTGGTCACGGGATGGCTAAGTAAAAATCACTACGACGCCCCGCAGGAAGTGCCCTTGGGGTGCGCAGGATATCGGAACTTCTAAGTAACTACTTGCAACTAATTGATATTACAAGAGTTTCACATTATGCCTAAAATAGGTATAATGTGAAGTGAAGTCCATTTGTTATTTACATAATATGTGGCCGCATAGCGGTCTGGAACCGCTTTTTACGAGTTCATCATAAATGGACAGCAACTGGTGAGGATATCCATCCGCGTTGCCGGTTGTTGAAATCCGCTTAACCCAATTAAGACTACTTGTCAATTGCTTTTTTTCAGTCTTGCAAAATAATAACAGAACTGGTAAGAACTATGTGATTAATTGCATGAGTAATTTACCGAAAAAGAGGTGGATATGCGAAAAGCTACTTTAAATAATTGGTTTTGGTTGTTATTTTCATCTTTATTGATGGTTTCGGTGCTGTTTTTAAGTCCGGTAAATGCTTTGGCTCAAATTCACAAGAACCGGGTGCATCGTGTTGCCGTAATCGCTTTTGCGCCCCCTTTTCTCAAGTCGTATGAAGGACTGCGAGCCGGGCTTGAGAGCCGGGGCTACAATCTTGATAACGATCTCTTCTTTGATGTTCATTGTCTTGGTCGAGATACTTCTAAAGTCGAGCCTTTGATGGCGAAGCTGGCGGCCGCCGATTACGATCTGATTTTTTCAATTACGACGCCGGTAACCCGGGCGATTCACGCCTCTTTGCTTGCAGGCAAATTCTCTATGCCGGTGGTTTTTACAACGGTTGCCGATCCTTTAGGTTCCAAAATAGTGAACAACCTGCGTCATCCTGGTGGTAATTTTACAGGTGTCAGTCATCTCTCCATAGAGCTGCTGCCGCAACGATTGCTGTTGTTTAAAAAGGCGTTTCCAGCTATGCGGCGAGTGGCACTCTTTTTTGATCCTGATGTAGAGATTTCAAAGCGCTCTTTAGATCAAGGTTTTCTCCGTCAGGCGGCGGTCGATATCGGGATTGAGCTAGTGGTTGTCCATGTGCGTAACCGCGATGAGATGATTAAAAGTTGCCAAAACTTCAGCGCTGAACAGGCCGATGCTATTTTTATGTTGCCGGATCCGCTCTCTGTGGCTCATTTCAATGAACTTCTCGAACTTTCGCACCGTTTGAAAATCCCGTTGATGGTGGTCGATAATATGTTACTTCAGCGTGGCGGCGTGATGGGTTACAGCCCAGATTTTTATGGGGTCGGTTTTCAGGCTGCAACCATTGTCGACCAGATTTTCAAGGGTGGTGCTCCTGGGGATATCCCGGTTCAGAATGCCGAAAAAGTAAATCTAGTGGTCTCTTTAAAAGAGGTTCAGGGGTTAGGCCTTGAAATCAGTGACGATATTCTTCGGCAGGCGGATGAGGTTTTGCGGTGAGAGTGAAATTTTCCCTTTTTCGAAAATTACTTTTCGGCTTTGTTGTCGTGGCGGCTTTGCCGCTGCTGGTTGGTTCCGGCTATTTTTATAAGATTTTGCAGGCCCATATTCACGAAGATGTTGAGCTTATTAACTTGGTTCATGCTCAGGCGGCGGGCGAGCAGGTGGGCTGGCATATCCGTGAGATTGATAGCAGCCTCTCACATTGTGCGGGCCAATATCTCTTTAAACGAAATAATGATGGGCTGCTTTCGTGGCCCTATCGTCAGCATCCCGAAATTCGCAAGATTGTGATCGTTGATCAAGAGAACAAGGTGCTTGAGGCCTTGTCACGATTTGGTTACTTAAGTCCCGGCATGCTCTCGCCTCTGTTGGCTTTTTCCGCTGCTTATCCTAGTGAAAAAATGATTTTTTTCACCCAGTGGCAGCTTGAACCGCAGCTGGTTATGGTTTATCCTATTACTTCCCTGACTACCGGTAAACAACAAGGTTATCTTTTTGCTGAACTTTCATTGAAGAATCTTTTTAATGCTTTTCCTCGGCAAAACTCTGGACAAAGTGAGCTTTTTCTGGTCAACCTCAAGGGCGAAGTGGTGGCCCATGCGGACATTAATAATGTTCTTAAGGGAACCAGGCTCGACCATATATCTCCGATAGCGAAGGTTCTGGAAGGAGCTCCGTCGGCTCTGGGTGAGTATGCCAGTCTTGATCGGGAAGCGGTCTTCGGGGTTGCGGTAAAGATTGAAGAGTTGCCGTTGTTGGTTGTCAGTGAGATGCCGCTATCTTCTGCCTATGCCTTAACTGATACTTTGCGTAATACTTTTATCTACGTTTTCTGCTTTGCCTTGGTTTTGATTCTGCTCGGCAGTTGGTATCTTTCCCGCTTGATGACCCGTTCTATCGAAAAACTCTATCTGGCCAGCGAGAAGATCCGCAGCGGCAGCCTGGAACTGGTTAAGGGAGATTTCCCGGATGATGAGATCGGCTCTTTTGCGCTCTGTTTCAACGAGATGGTTGTATCTTTGAAAGAGGATCGTGAGCTGCGCGAAAAAGCTGAAATGAACCTGCGTGAAAGTGAAATTCACTATCGCACTATTGCCGATTACGCCTATGATATGGAGTGCTGGCGTGACCCTGAGGGCAAGTTTATCTATATGTCACCTTCATGTCTGGAGATTACCGGATATCTTTCATGGGAGTTTTACGCAAACCATCTCTTGATTGATGAGATTGTTATTGACGAAGATCGCAAGATTTTTACCGGTCATCGGCACGAGATCATGCAGAATGGCCGTTTTAAGCCGATTGAGTTTCGTATCCATCACAAAGATGGTTCAATCCGTTGGTTAAACCACATCTGCCGTCCGATAACCGGGCCTGCAGGGGAAGATTTAGGAGTTCGGGGTAGTAACCGGGACGTTACGCCGCGAAAATTGGCTGAGGAATTTCTCGCGGCGGAGAGAGAGCGACTCGCCGTTACCCTGCGCAGTATCGGTGACGGGGTGATTACTACGGATAATAGTGGCCATGTGACCTTGCTTAACCCGGTGGCAGAGACCTTGACCGGCTGGAGCAATGCCGCCGCTTCAGGGCTGGCGGTTGATGAAGTGTTTCACATTATTCATGAATATAGCCGGAAGATTATATCCAATCCGGTGGCCCTGGTTTTGGCCGAAAATCGAGTTGTTGAGCTGTCTAATCATGCTCTGCTCATTTCCCGCTCGGGAGTCGAGGTTGCGGTGGCCGACAGCGCGGCTCCGATTGTCGGTCGGCAGGGGCAACGGCTTGGTGTGATTCTGGTTTTTCGTGATGTAAGAGATGAGAAAAAACTTCAACAGGAACGTCTGCGGAGTGAGAAACTTGAGGCTGTCGGGATTTTGGCCGGGGGCATTGCCCATGATTTCAATAATCTTTTAATGGGTCTGCAGGGTAGTCTTGACCTGGTCAGACTCTCTTATGATCAAGGTTTTGCAACAACTGAAAAACATCTGTTGAAAGCTGAAAATGCGATTGGCCGGGCCGTCTCTCTGGCTCGACAACTCCTGACTTTTGCCAAAGGTGGAGCTCCGGTTAAAGAGAAGATAGCGCTGCCTCAGTTGATTAAAGAGTCAGCCGAGTTTGTTCTTCATGGCTCACAGGTTAAAGCCGAAGTAGAATTTGAAGCTGATGTTTGGGCTATTGAAATTGATAGTGGCCAGATTAGTCAGGTAGTTAATAATCTGGTGACTAATGCCAGACAGGCAATGGATGATGCCGGTATTGTCTGGATCTCTATTGCCAACCTGGAAATTATGGATGATTCCATGGTTGATCTGAAGTCGGGGCCTTATGTCAGGGTTTCGGTACGAGATCAAGGTTGTGGTATTGATCCTCAAATCATGCCCCATATTTTTGAGCCCTACTATACGACCAAGGAGGCCGGCAGCGGGCTCGGACTGGCGACCTGTTACTCAATAATTGCGAACCATGATGGTCATTTTGACGTAACTTCAGAACCTGGAGTCGGTTCGACCTTTACTTTTCTCCTGCCATCAACCGGCCGGTGTCTTGAAGAGAGCTTGGATGTTTCCCCTGAGTCACAGTTGAAACCTGATGGAGCTGCCGGTAATGGTAGAGTACTGTTGATGGACGATGAAGAGGTGATTTGTGAAGTTGTCTCCGAAATGTTGGAGATGTACGGCTATGAAGTTGTGGCGGTTGCCGATGGTGCGGCCCTGCTTGAAACTTACAAAACAGCTTTGGCCGAGGGCTTAAGTTTTCAGGCGGTTCTGATGGATCTTTCAATCCCCGGCGGGATGGGCGGCCGAGAGGCAATTGGACGGCTCAGGGAGATTGATGCTGACGTCAAAGCCATTGTTTCCAGTGGTTATTCGCAAGATCCGGTGATGGCGAATTTTAAGGATTATGGTTTTAACGGTATGGTTGCTAAACCCTATAAGATTGAATCCCTGCTTGTGGTTTTACAAGATGATAGTCTTTGCTGAACCGCTGTTCCAGATCAGCATCAAGGTGTAGGCGACCATGATGATACCGATGAAGAACTCAAAAAAGAGGCTGAAAATGGCTCCGATAGCCGCACCGATCCCGGCCTTGAGGCTCTCACTTTGACTTTTAACGGCAAAAGCCATTTCGCAGATAAAAGCTCCGGCAAAAGCTCCCAACAGGGAGCCCCCCCGGCGCCGGAATAAAGAGCAGGCCTAAGAAAAAACCGACAAAAGCACCAATAATACCATATTTGCCTGCCCCCATTATTTTGGCCCCAAAACTGGTGATAAAAAACTGACCGATTGAGCCAACTAGCATCAGTCCTAAAAGTATCATGATGGATGAACCGGTAATGACCTGAAAATTGGTGAGCAAAGCATACGCCAAGGCACCAATAAAGATCAGGCCGCTGCCGGGCATCACCGGCATCAGGGTGCCGATCAGGCCGATCATACAGAGAACAATCAGGATTGCAGTTTCCATTATATTAGTTCTTTTGATGCACTCGTAATACGGGGTGTAAAAGTCGGGGGATGGCCAAGTAAAAACCACGACGACGCAGGAGATCGGAACTTTTTACTTGGCCATCTTTTTCGGCTCATAGACGCAGTAGGGTTCTTCGGCCATATAATTGCCGGTCGCCTCAAAAGCCCGGGCGCGACAGCCGCCGCAGACCCTTTTGTATTCACAAATACCGCATTTTCCTTCAAGGGCGTCATAATCCCGCAGGCGGGTGAAAACTTCAGACTCCTCCCAGATGTTCTGGAAGTTGGTTTCAAGAATGTTGCCAGCTTTGGCTTCAAGGTAGCCGCAGGGCTGGACGTCACCCGTATGGGAGACAAAGCAGAAACCGATGCCGCCCAAACAGCCCCGGGTAACGGCATCAAGGCCATGGGTTGCAAATGTGACTTTTTTGCCCTCAGCTTTGCTTCTTTGCCGTAAAATGCGCAGGTAATGGGGGGCGCAGGTTGCTTTAAGTTGGAGTTGAACTTTGTCGCGCTGGTCGTAAAACCAATTTAAGGTTCTCTCATACTCTTCAGCCGGGATCTCCTGCTCTTCGAGCTCTTTACCCCGACCGGTGGGCACGAGAAGAAAAATGTGGTGGGCAACGGCTCCGAGTTTGACCGTCAGATCGAGGATATCCGGTATCTCACTAATATTAAGCTTGGTGATAGTCGTGTTAACTTGAAACTCAAGGCCGTTATCACGGGCGAAGTCCAAGGCTCGCAGGGAGTTTGCAAAGGCGCCTTTTACCTGGCGAAAATTATCATGGGTTTCGGCATTAGCACCATCAATACTGACGCTTATCCTTTGAATGCCGCTATCGATCATGCGTTTGATACTATCTTGATCAACGAGGGTGCCGTTGGTAGCTAAAACCATGCGTAAACCCAATTTGGTGCCGTACGCGGCTAAATCATAGATATCATCGCGAAGCATCGGTTCGCCGCCGGTCAGGATGATGATCGGTTTGCTGAAAGAGGCGACCGTATCCAGAAAAGAGAAGGCTTTTTTCGTATCCAGTTCGCCGGGATAGGGGCCTTTTTCGGCTGACGCCCGACAATGAATGCAGGAAAGGTTACAACTTCTGGTAGTTTCCCAAGCGATCAAGCGCAGTTCAGGGACATCATTTCCGCCGTGCTCTTTGGCTGGCATTTTATCGGTTTCCGGGTGCATGTGAATTTTCCTTTAGGAGGTTGTTCAGTTGACATGGTTGCTGGTTTATATTAGTAAATGTTCGGCTAACGATTGGACTGTAAAGCTAAAGCAAACAATGTTTAACATCGCTACGCCCACTTCGAGGGGGACAGAGCTCAGCCCGGCTCGGGCTAAAGCCCTGCCTGGAGGTCTGTCCCCGCCCCGAGATAGGCTGAAACGATCTAAAGCCGAATATTTATTTACATTATTGATCAAATCCGGCGCTCAACATAAACTATAGTGGTTGTTTTTAGCAAGGATAATGTTACTCTCTTATGGTTGTTCCGGCAAACTTTACCTTCTCTTAACGCTATAGTTTTTTTGTTCAAGCAGGATTATTTTTTATGTCTTCAGTAAAGTCTCTCGTGCTTTCGGATTGGCGGGTCATGATTTTGGCTGCCGGTTTTGGTACGCGATTAAAACCTTTAACCGAGCGCTTGCCGAAACCTTTGGTTCCGGTAGCCGGGCTGCCGATGTTGGCCCTCTCTCTTAACCGTTTAAGAAAACTTAAACCCCGGATTCTGGTGGTTAACGGGCATCATCTCTCGGCTCAGTTGGAGACTTTTTTAGAACAATCGGCTTATGGTTTTCAGCAAACCGAGTATCTTTTTGAACCCCTGATTCTTGATACCGGAGGGGCTCTTCGCAACGCCGCACGCTATCTGCGAGGCTCTTTTTTTGTGACGACAAATGCTGATATTGTTAGTGATATCCCGCTGTTTGAGGCGGTGGCTCAACATCTAAAACGGCGGTCGCTGGTGACCATGCTGCTGCATGATCGCGAGCGCTATAATCAGGTCGAGGTTGATTGCCGGGGCCGCATCTGCGGTTTTGGCCGGTCTCGGGCAGCTTTCGGTAACCGGATTTTAGCCTATACTGGGATTCAGATCTGTTCGCCTTTGTTGCTTGACTTGATGGCGCGGGAGGAGCCCGGTCGCCCTTTCTCTCTGATCACATTTTATCAACGCCTGCTGGCTGCGGGCCGGCTCGATATCGTCGGTCATGTCGTGGATACGCAAAATAACTATTATTGGCGGGATGTCGGAACCCCGGACGATCTTGTTGCCATTGAAGATGATCTGGCACAAAATATAAGTCTCGCTACGAGATTGGGGGTTGTTTAAAAGTTTCTCAACTTTCTGACTTGTTGGAACAGTTTGATTTTACAACTTTATTCGTATTTATTCGGAGCCTGATTTTATTTTGTCTTTCTTTGCGTCTTTGCGAGAAAACGCTTTTTATCTCTCGCAAAGACGCTAAGACGCAGAGAAAAACCGCGATGCAAACAACCTTTGTGTTTGTTTTACCTTAAATATAAATGACTTAATTGAAGTCAGAAAGTTGAGAAGTTTGTATATTATTTATAATATTATTCTTTGTGCTTTACTATTGTTGTCCTGGCCGGTGCTGTTGTGGTATATGTACCGGCGGCAGGGGAGCTTTGAAGGTTTGGGAGAACGTTTGGGTTGGGGCTGGCCGCCGCGACTGCAATCTCAGGCTGGAGGAAAACTGCGGACAAGCTGGTTTCATGGAGCCTCCGTTGGTGAAGTTCAGATGTTGGTGCCGTTGATTCAGGCTTGGTGCAGGCGCTATCCAGAGGCCGGGCTGTTACTGACGACGATGACCTTGACCGGTCGTCAAACCGCCAAAAGAATCTTTCCGCAGGCTCGGGTTGTCTTGCTGCCGCTTGATTTGCCGGGGGTGTGGCCGCTTTTTTTTCGCCGTTTTCGGCCTGCGTGCCTAATTATTGCCGAGACTGAACTCTGGCCCAATTTGCTTCATCACGCCGCACGACAAGGTTTGCCCCTGGCTTTGGTCAATGCCCGACTATCTTTGAAAAGTTTCAAAAATTATCGTTTTTTCCGGTTTTTTACCAGATCCATGTTTGCCGGCCCGGCCGTTGTGGTTGTTCAGGATCAGGTTTCGGGGCAACGTTTTGCCGAACTCAGCACTTCTCCTGAACAGATTGTTTTAAGCGGTAATATGAAATTTGATCTGCTCCCCTCAGGCAATAGTGGGGAGCAAATTCTTTACCGGAATCTGTTTGCTCCGGAAATTCCGGTTGTCGTGGCCGGATCTACGCATCCCGGAGAGGAGGAGATGATCCTTAACGCCTGGGAAAAGTCTCTTTTGCAACTTTCTGAAACCGGCAAAGATGCTTGTTTGGTACTGGCTCCCCGCCATCCGCAGCGATTTTCTGAAGTGGCGGAATTTCTGACTTTAAGAAAGGTTGATTTTCTGCGTTTCTCTATCTGTAAAGAGAGCTCAGATAGAGCCGCTTTGTCTGGGGTGCCATCAGTTTTATTACTTGATACGCTGGGTGATCTGATCCATTTTTATCGTCTCTCTCGTTTTGCAATTATCGGCGGCACTCTGGTGCCCGGGATTGGCGGTCATAATCCTCTGGAGGCGGCGGTTTTTGCTAAAGCGGTTATTCATGGCTCCTATGTGGCTAATTTCAAAGATGGTTTCGGCTATCTGGATGATCAAGGCGGCGGCTTGCCGGTAGCCGGTGAGGTTGAACTGGAAACTCTTTTTCGCCGTTGTTTGCAAGAACCCGCGTTTGCTCGGGACGAGGGCTTAAAGGCTGCCGCTACCGTTGATCGGCATCGGGGGGCGGTGAGCCGAACAATGATCTCCCTGGAAGAGGTTTTCGGCTGGGACAGGGAAGATAAAGTTTGACTTTATCACTCTCATTTCGTTACAATCGTTTTTGATAATTTTTACGAGATCACTAATTAACCCAAGTTTTGATGGAGTAAATTTAAAGTTTTGACCATTTTGAGTTAAATTTTATTTTGAAAGGAAAATTGTTTTGACTAAATCAAATGAAGGAACGACCTATAAAGATGCCGGGGTTGATATTGAAGCTGGTAGCCAGTTGGTAAAAAATATTGCCCCTCTGGTAAAAGAGACTTTTCGTCCCGAGGTTCTTGCCGATATTGGTGGTTTTGGTGCACTTTTTTCGCTGCAGACAGATAAATATCGTGATCCCGTATTGGTCTCTTCCACCGATGGTGTCGGAACTAAGCTAAAGCTCGCTTTTCTGGCGGATAAACATGATACAATAGGGATTGATCTGGTTGCGATGGTGGTCAATGATATTGTTGTGCAAGGGGCTGAACCCCTCTTTTTTCTCGATTATCTGGCCACCAGTCATCTGGATGTCGAACGGGCCACCGAGATTATTGCCGGAATTGCCAGTGGCTGTAAGGAGGCTGGTTGTTCTTTGATCGGTGGAGAGAGTGCCGAAATGCCGGGGTTCTATCAGGGGTCTGATTATGAGTTGGCAGGCTTTGCCGTCGGTATTGTTGATAAGTCAGAACTTATCGATGGTTCTGAAGTCAAGGTCGGTGACCGGATTATCGGTATCGCCTCTTCTGGTCTGCACAGTAATGGTTACTCTCTGGCCCGGCGGGTTTTGCTGGAAGATAGCGGGTATCGCCTGGATGAAAAATTGCCGGAACTGGAGTTGAGTCTCGGAGAAGAGATGCTGCGGCCGACCCGTATCTACGTGCGGACAATTTTGAATTTGCATCGAGACTTTATTTTGAAAGGAGTGGCTCATATTACCGGTGGCGGGTTGCAGGAGAATATCGTTAGAGTGGTGCCCGACCGTTGCCAGGTTCAGATTGACCCTCTAGCTTGGCCGCGTCTGCCGATTTTTGAGTTAATTGCCCGGCAGGGTAAGGTCTCTAAAAAAGAGATGTTGACGACGTTTAATTGCGGTATCGGTATGGCTCTGATCGTTTCAGTCGAAGACGTTGATGGTATCCTTGAGCGGCTTCACGGTCTCGGAGAGCAGGCTTACGAGATTGGCGAGATCGGCAAACGTGAATCCGGAGATGAAGCAATACTCTTTTTTGATACTGAACGGCGAAAAGATGATTAAGATCGGAATCCTGATTTCGGGCAGCGGCAGTAATTTACAATCGATTATTGAAGCGGTTAAAGCCGGGAATATTGCCGGAGAGATCGTATTGGTTATCAGCAATAATGCCGAGGCTTATGGCTTGACTCGAGCTGCGAACTACAATATTCCGACAAAAGTTGTAAAACATGATGACTATTCTGATCGTCACACTTTTGATCAAGAGTTAGTTAAAGTGCTTAAAGAGAGCCAGGTTGATCTGGTTGTTCTGGCCGGATTCATGCGGGTTCTGGGGGCCGGATTTATTGCCGCTTTTCCTGATCGGGTAATCAATATCCATCCGGCTCTGCTCCCCTCTTTTTCCGGCACTCATGGTCAAGGCCAGGCTTTTGCCTACGGCGTCAAGCTGGCCGGTTGTACGGTTCACTTTGTTGATGAAAAAGTTGACCATGGGCCAATTATTATTCAGGCTGCAGTTCCGGTGTTGTCGGATGACAGCGAGGAGCGTCTGGCCGCCCGTATTCTCCGCTGTGAGCATAAAATTTTCTCTCGGGCTCTGGCCCTCTTTTGTGCCGGTAAATTGCAGATCGAGGATCGAAAAGTAAAAATTTCTGGAGTTGATGAATCCCAGCTTGACGATCAATTTCTGATCTCCTGCCCCGTCGAATAATTTAAACAGAAAAGGTTACTCTTATGAACAGTGCCCAGCAACCGGCAATGGTTGATGACCTCTTGCAAGCCAATCGCTATGATCCGACTCCGGAATCGGTCGAGCTTATCCAGACTCATGCTTCCTGGGTTTTTTTAGCCGGTGATTTTGTTTATAAGGTAAAAAAACCAGTTGATTTTGGTTTTCTTGATTTTTCAACCCTGGCAAAAAGGTATTTCTATTGTCAGGAGGAACTGCGTTTGAATCGGCGTTTAGGTGGAGATTACTACTTAAAGGTCGAAAATGTAGTCAGGCGTGACGGCGGCTATTTTTTTGGTGGTGACGGCACGGTTGTCGACCATGCTGTTGTTATGCGGCGTCTGCCGGAGAAGTTTTTAATGCGTCGGCTTCTGGCCGAAGATAAATTACAGGAGAGTCAGCTTGATGAACTGGTTGCTCTGCTGAGCTCTTTTTATGAGCAAGCCCGGATTTATAAAGATGGTCGTTTCGGTACGCGGGAGAAGGTTCGCTTTGATGTTGAGGAGAATTTTTCCCAGACTGAGGCTTTTGTTAATGATACGGTCATGGCCCGGGATTATCAGCGTATCATCGACTTTAGCCGGAATTTTTTGCAAAACCGGCATAAGCTTTTTGTGCAGAGGGTTAAAGATGGGGCGGTTCGAGAGGGGCATGGCGATCTGCATATGGAACATATCTGTCTGCCGCCGGGAGCACCTCTGGTTTATGACTGTATAGAGTTTAATCAACGTTTCCGGCGTCTTGATGTGGTCAATGACCTGGCCTTCCTGGCGATGGATCTGGAAGAGAATAATCGTTTCGATTTTGCGGCTTATTTTATTAATCGTTGCCGTGAACAGTTGGGCTCTCTTTTCGAGCCGGAACTGCTCTTTTTTTACAAATGTTATCGCGCCTATGTTCGCGGTAAAGTCTTAAGCTTTTTAAGCTCTGATCCGGCTCTTGAAGCAAAGTCAAAGGAGCAGGCTCAAGCTCGAGCGGCGCGTTATTTTCGTCTCGCTACTATCTACGCTTCCCGGCCGCCGGAGGGTATTATTCTGTTGGCTGGCGTCAGCGGCAGCGGAAAAAGCTACCTGGCTCGGGCCATGTCAGCCTTATGGGGACTCAAGTGGCTGCGCTCTGATGTCGTGCGTAAAGAGTTGTGTGGAGTTGCCGGGGAAAATGCGGCCGCCCCTTTTGGCAAAGGGATCTATAATCGGGAACAAACCCGGGAAACCTATAAAGTATTGGCTGAACAAACCGCCGCCGCAGTGGCTTCAGGGGATTCGGTAATTGTTGATGCCTCAAGTCTGAAAACTGTTGATCGTGAGCTGATTTACGCAGTCGCGAAAAAATCCGGGGTTCCCATTCGACTGGTTGTTTGTCGTGCTCCGTGGTCGGTACTCGAGAAAAATCTACAATTGCGCGCGGCCGCCGGAGTTGATGTCTCCGACGCAGACATTGAGATTGTCAAACGCCAGCGCTTCGAAGCACCCACCCTGGATGAAGTTGCCGATATCTCCTGGCTAGAAATCGACACCCGCCAAGATCTGGTTGAACAACTCTATCAATTGGTAAGCCACCTGCCGGATTAGATCAACCCAACACAGTTTTAGATTAGATCTTTTAATTGGGGTCAGAGTGAAATTAAATTAAGCTACTCTGATTAATCTACTCCGATTCCAATTGCCCCACCGTCCCGGTCTTAAGCATTATGGTTAGAGCTAAAATCAGGGGCAGGTAGTGACTTTCTTGCAAGAGTTCCGGCGGTTGCTCGGGCCGGGCTGTATAGACAAGAATAACAAGAATAGAGAAAATAAATGTTTGATACATAGG
>JAGGWR010000339.1 GCA_021163445.1 Candidatus Tharpella aukensis | reverse complement strand
GGTTTATTTTGATGTCTACACATAGAAAATAATATACTATAAGTGGAAGATTGATTGAAGATATCCACTGCCAATCATAATATCCCACCTAACCACTGAACAAAAGATTAATCGTAAATATCGCAACACCCTTCTAATCACAAATTATTGTAATTTGCAATACCTGTTTTGCGGTTTAACCTTAAAAAAAATAAGGGCAAGAAGCAATCCTTCTCGCCCTTTGGAAACAATGTTCTTGTCTTACTATTTTATTTTTGTCAGCAGTATTTCAATCTCAGGGCGCAGGGGAGGTAATTCATCTTTAACAACCGTCCAAACGATACTCAAGTCGACACCGAAATATTGGTGGATAAGTTTATCTCTCATCCCTGCCATATATTTCCATGGGATTCCTGGGGATTGATTTCGTAAATGGGCTGGAATTCGCTTGGCGGCTTCGCCTATGATTTCAAGGCTGCGTATTACTGCATTGATCGTTTTGCGGTCTGCAACAAAAGTTTCAGAAGAATAACCGTGTGTGAATGTAGCCACATCATCGATGGCAGCTAAAATGTCTTCAAGATAATCCTGATAAACCCGTTTCATAGCATTGCAACTTCATTGAGAATGTGATTACCTATATGAGGTTTAAGCGCGCTCTTGGTAACCAGATCTACAGTTGCTCCAAGCCATTCACTAAGACGCTCTTCAAGCTCTAAGAACTTAAAAAAACCCAAAGGCTTATCGAAACTGACAAGAATATCGACGTCACTGTTCTCGGTACTTTCGCCTCGAACGCAAGAGCCAAAAACTCCAATTTCAATAACACCGTATTCTCGGCTTATCTCTTCGCGATGCAAATGCAAAATGGTCTTGATATTTTTTAACGACAGAGGTCTCATTTATTTATGCCGAAGGTAAATTTATGCCTGTCTTTCTTTTGCTGATAATATCAGTTTGACCTATTAATGGCAACCACTACCTTTCCGCCAAATTACAAATCGTAAGATATATCTTAAATCCCTTAACCGCAATGATTAATACTCACTATTTTATAGGGTTCGATTCAAGAAAACAATGATTGGATGATTTGACCCGGAACTTTTATCAAGAAAAAGTTGAACTTGGAGGCTGAAAGAGGTAAAAGGCCGCATGTTTACAAAAAATCCGCTTATTCTGGCCCCGATGGCTGGCTTATGTGACCGCCCTTATCGGCGGCTCTGCCGTTCTTTTGGGGCTGATCTGGCCGTCAGTGAAATGATCAGCGCTAAAGGGCTGGTCTATGGCGATCGCAAAAGCCGGATTCTGTTGGCACCCGATGAAAGCGACCGGCCGTACTGGGCTCAGCTTTTTGGTTCCGAGCCTGAAATTATCCGGGATGCGGCCCAAATTGCTCTGGAGGCCGGGGCCGACTTGATCGATATAAATATGGGATGTCCGGTCAAAAAAGTCGTCAGAACCGGGGCCGGGGCCGCCTTGCTCCGCGAGCCGGAACGGGCGGAAGCGATTATGCGAGCCCTTAACCGAGCTCCGGCCATTCCTTATACAATAAAGATTAGAAGTGGTTGGAATAACCAACAAACAGTTCTTGATCTCTTTATCGAAATGGCTGCCACTCATAATGCCCAAGCCCTCACCTGCCATCCGCGCACCGCCGCCATGATGTTTTCCGGCCGCGCCGACTGGCAGCAATTAGCCGCAGCGTTGCCCCGAGCCACTTTGCCAATTATCGGTTCCGGTGACATTAACGACCCGCAAACAGCCATTAAAGCCTTGGCCATACCTGGTTTGGCCGGGATCATGCTGGGCCGAGGCACCCTCGGCCACCCTTGGATTTTTCGGGAAATTAAAAAATTACTGCAAGAAGGGGTTGAATGGACTCCCGATTCAGAACTGAAACGGGCAACCATCCTTAAACATGGGGAGTTATTAAGTGAGGAATATGGCGAAAAAACCGGCCTGCTCCTCTATCGCAAACACCTTGCATGGTACTCAAAAGGCTTAGCCGGTGCCGCCGCGTTCAGAAAGCGACTCTTCACACTGACCAGTTTTGCCGAACTTGAAAATGCCATCGGTGATCTTTTCCAAGAGGACGTCTAAACCCGGCCTGATGAAACCAAATCGGTTTCATCAGGCGCAAATCATTTTAGGAGACCTCTATTTATACTGCTCACGCAACTTGTATTTCAATATCTTTCCGCTGGCACTGCGCGGCATTTCGGCAATAAAGAGAACCTTGCGCGGCACCTTATAGGAAGCGATCTCCCCTTTACAGAACTTTCTCAGCTCCTCCTCGCCGACCTCGGCTCCCGCTTTTAACTGAACAACTGCGGTTACCGCCTCACCCCATTTTTCGTCCGGCAAGGCGATGACTGCGGCCTGACCGACTTTTGCGTGGCGATAGAGGACGTTTTCAACCTCGGCCGGATAAACATTTTCACCGCCGGTAATGATCATATCCTTTTTGCGATCGACAATATAGATAAAACCTTCATCATCGACCTTACAGAGATCGAGAGGATAGTACCAGCCATCCCGGAAAACGGCCTTGGTTTCGGCCTCTTTACGCCAATAACCGATCGTAGTTCCAAGCCCGCGCACTTTAAGTTCTCCGACAACGCCGGGGGCTACCGGATTATCATTCTCATCAACGACGACACTCTCCATATCGGCAAAAGAATGACCGCAGGAGGCCAGGATTTCACTCTTGTCTGCGGCCAGAGCCCGGGCCACATCGGAGATTTTTAAAATAGTGATCTGGCCCACGGTCTCACTGGTACCAAAAAGATGGATAAAGACATTGCCATAGATTTTAATCGCTTTTTGAAAAATTATCGGGGTTACCGGGGCACCGGCAAAATAGATCTTTTTCAAACTGCTGAAATCATATTTTTCGGGCTCGCCAAATTCGCTCAGAAAAAGCACCATCGGGGTCGCCAGCATCCCGGTGGTAATCTTGTATCTCTCGACCAGTTCGAAAAATAGAGCCACATCCCACATCGGCATAATAACCGAAGTCGTGCCACTATAGATATGATTCATCAACGTAACTTCGCCGGTGGCATGGAACAAGGGTGAAGCGATGATCCCGACATCATCTTCATCCATCATCAATTCCAGGGTCAAACTCCGACCGACATGGTAAAAATTGCGATGAATCGCCATACAACCCTTGGGAGCTCCGGTAGTCCCGCTGGTATAGAGCAGAGCCGCCAGATCATCCTCAGACAAGGACACAGCGGGCAAAGTTGGAGAGGCTTTGGCCATAAGCTCTTCATAATGATGCCAACCAGCTGGAGTCTTGGCCGGGTTCCCGATAAAAATAACTTCCCGGACAAAAGGCAGAGCCTCCTGAATCTTTTTAAAATGGTCTAAGAACTCTTCATTGACCATAACTACGGCAGGCTCTGAATCAATCAGAATATCTAACATCTCTTTGGGCGCCAGACGAAAATTGAGCATCACCAAGACCAGCCCGGCGCCCGGGATACTGAAATAGGACTCCGCATTTTCGATACTGTTTTTACTTAAAATTGCGACCCGTTCGCCCTTTTTCAAGCCAAAATCGAGTAAAGCATTGGCCATCCGGTTACAACGCTCAACCATTTGGGCAAAAGTATAGCTTCTTGAGCCTTCAATAAGCGCAACTTTTTCAGGATTAAATTCGAGGTTACGCTGGAGCATATTACGTAGTGTGCAAAAAGTTTTCATCTAATTCCTCCCGATTTTACTCAGTCAAATCAAACCATAGCATTGATGCCGATCAGTTCTCTGCCGATCATCAGTTTATGCATTTCGCTGGTGCCACCCAGAATAGTGCTTAAAACCGCGTCCCGATAATGATGTTCAAGATCATATTCATCAGTACAACCGTAGGCACCATGCAGACGAATCGCTTCGGCTGCGGCTTTAACCGCAAGTTCGGAAGCCAGCCATTTGGCGCTCGAAAGCTCTTTGCCATGCGGTTTGCCCTGATCTTTAAGGTCAGCCGCATAGTAGAGCTGCCAACGCAACGGCTCAATCTCGGCCGCCATTCGGGCAACAACCTCTTGCACTAGCTGAAAACCACCAAT
>JAGGWR010000310.1 GCA_021163445.1 Candidatus Tharpella aukensis | reverse complement strand
TTTATGGGGCAAAACCATATCCTCGTCTAATAACAAAATATCCACTAATTCTCTATTTTCCGGCCATGTGGCGGTCGCATACCAATTAACAACCAGGTCAGCCTTGTTGTCAGCAATAGCTTTGGTCAAATCTGCTGAATCAGTAGTCAGATATAGTGTTTGGGTGATCGCCTGGTCATAGATTCCTGCTTGGGTCAGTACTTTTTTTGTCTCTCTGCCAATGGAACCGCTATCAGGTGCCCCTAACACGATACGATAATCAGGGTTTAAGAGAGAGTTGAAATTGCCTGGAATATTTAACGGATTTCCTTTTGCCACCATAAGTACTGCCCGATTGAACCCTACGGGAACCGTTTCTGTGACCAGTTTCTCTTTTAGGCATTCTTTTATAAAGGACTCGTGGCCGGGCAGGTAGAGATCCCCTTTCCGGTTTATTTTAATACTGCGATAGAGATTGTCGGAGCCGTTTTTAATGATTTTAACGATACAGTTTTCCTGTTGCTCGATACAATCGGCAATTTTACGCATGGGTTTCGCCATGGTGTTTCCGCAATAAACCAAAAGTTCTTTTTTGATGGGTTCGGGTGGGTCTTGATTTGTGCATCCGTTAAGAGTGAAAAAACTGAGCAGTAAAACAAATATGATGAAGAAGTTATGTAGCTGTTTCAAATACAAGATTATAACCTCGCTGATAGGTTAAAAGGTTTTTTTTGTGAATATTCGGCTAGCTGTTAAGAAATCACTAAGTTTGAAAATTATTACAGGCACGAGGCACAAAGGCACAAAGGCACAAAGGCACAAAGGCACAAAGGCAGAAGGCACAGAGTTTTTCATAAACACAAGTAGATTGGTAAAAAAATCACACTATTCCCATATTTGCTCAATCATTCCGGTTCTAAACTTTGTGCCTGCTGCCTTTGTGCCTTGATGGCTTTACAGAGTAAAGCCAAATATTTACTTTTTTTAAGCTTCTTGCTCGATTTCAGAAAGTTCGTCATAGTTGATGACTTTGTCAATATCAAGCAGAATTTTTACCCCGTTTTCGCATTTGGCTAATCCCAAAATAAGCTGTTCATTAAATTGGGTCTGCATCGCCGGGGCTGGTTCAACTTCATCACCTTTAAGATTAATGACCTCCGAGACACTATCAATGATCAAGCCGACCAGGGTATGATTTTGATCTTCGGTTTCGATAACAATAATGCAGGTGCGTTCAGTGGGCTCGACCTGTTCAAGATTAAACTTGCAACGCAGATCGATAATCGGGATTACCTTATCACGTAGATTGATAACCCCTTTGACGTAGACCGGGGTTTGCGGCAGAACGGTTACCGGCATCATACCGATAATCTCTTTGACTTCCATAACATTTATACCATATTCTTCATTGGCCAGGGCAAAAGTCAAAAACTTCTGCGGACCGTTACTGCTGAAAACATTTTGCGTAGCTGCTTGAGCCATGATGATAACTCCTTTTCGTCTGTTTTTTTCTGTTTCGTGGTTAATTTTTTAAAATATCGTAACTATTCAACTAACCCGCAAATTCAGGGTACACAATCCCGATTTCCTTCGGAGAATCGGGTTATGTCCCCAGAATTTGCTAAAATGCATCAAAATTCGGTGCTTCTCTACTAACGCTGAATAGTTACAAAATGTCTAGCTGAAAGCCCTCTTTAAAACTGAAGACTTCCAGCATTTTATGAGCTCATCAGTGGTTAAAATCCCTCAAAATCATCGCTGCTTTCCTCGTCATCAAAGGGGATGACGGCGGCGGCGGCTAAAGCGGATTTTCGGATTTTGGCCTTTGCCGGGGCCTTGGGCGCGGCAAGTTGTTTTGTTGGTTTGCGAGTCATCGTAGCTGCATCAGAAGTTCTTTTGCCGGTGACCATAGCAGTTAGATCGCCGACAAATTCATTCATCTGTTCGGCCTGGGCGTTGAGTTCTTCAGCGGCGGCCGCCGATTCTTCGGCGTTGGCGGCGTTTTGCTGGGTTACTTTATCCATTTCGGAGACGGCGATATTGATCTGGCTGATGCCGTTGGATTGTTCCTGGGAGGCGGCTGAGATTTCACCGATCAATTCTCCTACTTTCAAACTTTTCTCAACCACATTCTCAACAGCCGATAAAGAATGAGATGCAACTTCACGACTAGCGCTGACTTTGTCTACGGTTGAACCGATCAGTTCAGCCGTAGATTTGGCGGCCTCGGCGCTGCGGGCGGCAAGGTTTCTAACCTCGTCGGCAACCACAGCAAAACCGGCTCCAGCTTCACCGGCTCGGGCGGCTTCGACGGCCGCATTCAAGGCTAAAAGGTTGGTTTGAAAAGCGATTTCATCAATACTTTTGATAATCTTCTGAGTCTCCTGACTGGCCGCGTAAATCTCTTCGGTCGACTGGTTGAGCTGGGCCATTGATTGGGCGGCACCTTTAACCACATCGTTAGTCTCTTTAGTCAAGAGATTGGCCTGGTCGGAGTTGTCGGCATTCTGCTTGGTCATTGAAGCCATCTCTTCGACCGATGAAGAGGTCTCCTCTAATGATGCCGCCTGTTCCGACGAGCCTTCAGCCAGTGATTGACTGGCTGACGAGACCTGACCGGCCGCCGCCGCCACCTGATGGGATCCCTCGGAGAGAGAGTCAATTACCCGGGTCAGACTTTTGGCGATGCCGTTGCTGATAAAATAGGCCAATAAAACACCTATAATGGCCGCAATAATGCTTAAAATAATAACTGCCATCTTGGTTTTCTGGGCTGCTGCCAGCATGACTTCATCAGTCATGACATTATTGCTTACGGCCGTTGTGATCTGGTGCAGGAGTTCTCTGGTCTGGGCCAGGGATGGTTTAGTCACTTCGGCAAAAATCTGGTTGGCCTGCTGGAAGCCCTCTACCATCTTTTCAGCCCGATGTTGCATAGCCTGGATTATTTTTTGGGTTTTGTGAATTGCAGGCATGGTCTTTTCGTTAAAGATTTTGAAAGCCTCTTGCTGTTGGTTGCAAATAGTGCTTTCGGCGGCGATTACCTTGGTGATAAGCGCTTCACATTGGTTGAGGGCAGGAATAGTTTGTTCGGTATAGATTTTTCCAGCCTTGATGAAGTCACCTTTTTTGAGAGCATCCTTAATGAAAATTGCGGTTCGGTGTAAAGTTTTGTGAGGGGTGGCAATTTTTATAATAAAGTTGGCAAAAGCGGGAAACGTTTGGGCATAATGAGTTGCCTGTGAACTACTTAAAAAGAGACCAAGAGCACATTTGCTTGAGTCTATCTCTACTTGAAGACTCTTTTTCCGGCCGATAATTGCATTCGCGACCTCTTCAGCCCAAACTCGGTGGTCATCAAGACGAGTCCGTAAAAGGTTTCTCAAGCCGAGGTGTCGTACACTCCAAGCGTCAAGGATGCCGTTAGCCGATTCATGGAGTTCGGCATGGGGCGTGATGAGCTCTTCAAGCAGGCGGGCCATCTCCGGGTCGGACTGAGCCAGTTTTTTGGCTTTGTCACTATAGAGAAATTTGCCCAAGGCACATTGCCGGGGGTCGGTAACCAGCTCTATAACCTCATGGTTATTAAGCATCATATCGTAGATCTTTCCCAGCCAGGCCAGGTGGTCGCGCTCTCGGGCGACGAGAAAGCCGGGCAGAGCGAGGTCGGCCTGTTGAAAGACCTTACTGATCGAAGCCGCCGATTCATGCAGGCGCTTATGAGGGGCGTCAATCCGGGCAAAGATCGCTTTAAGTTCCGGCACTTTTATTTCGGCTTCGCGTCGAGCATCACTTAAAAGCCATTTACCTAAGGCGCACTGAGCCGGGTCGGTCTGGACGTCAAGGGTTGTAACCTGGTCATCGGTCAACAGTTCGGTAACTTTATTTCCCCAGTTGAGATGGTCGACCTCTTTCTGGGCGATCTCACCCCGCAGCTGATTGCCATAAATAACCTCTGTTGCATCGTCAACAATATTGCCGATCCCGAGAATCGACCAAACCGCGATGACAATCATAAGAAATAGAACTGAAGCAATACCCAAGGCAATTTTTTTTCCGATAGTCATTTCGTTTCTCCCTGTTTTATTTTAAGACTAAGCTACACGGTTTGATCCTTATTCTTAACTAACAGTATAAACGACCTTTTATTCGAATACAATTACACCTTAGTGGTATACTGGAGAAATTTGAGTCTTGGTGTTGGCAACAGTTTTTATTGATAAGTACGTTGTCGGTTGTGTTATGAGAATTGAGATATGGCAGGATGGTTTCAGAAAATTATGCTTTGGTTTTTAAATTTAATTGGGGGTAGTGGTTTAGCGGATTCAGAGTCAGGCCGGGTTAACTCCGCTTGTTTCAGTAAGCCGGACGAGCTCGGCCACTGAAGTGCAGTCCATTTTAACCATCATACGATGGCGATGTATCTTTACCGTGTCTTCAACAATGCCAAGCTCGTAGGCAATTTGCTTGTTGAGCTTACCGGAGATGACAAACGTCATGATTTCATATTGACGCGGAGTTAAGGTGGCGAGTTTTTGGCTGATTTTTGCTTGACTGTCGAGGACTTTCCGGTTGGCATAATCTTTTTTTAAGGATTCATTAATAGCATAGAGCAAATGATCCCGATCAATCGGTTTAGTCAAAAAATCCACCGCCCCTTTTTTCATAGCCTTGGCCGCTATCGGCACATCAGCTTGCCCTGAAATGAAAATAATCGGCATGCTGCAACCCTTTTTGGCAAGTTCCTCTTGGAGCTCCGGGCCGCTCAGCCCCGGCATCTCGACATCGAGAAGAATACACCCATGGACATCATAGCGCCTGCTATCAAGAAATTCACGGGCAGTACCATAAGCTTCTGACTTTATTCCGCCAGCGCTAATCAAACGGGACAACACCTTACGTATAAAAGGGTCATCATCAATAATAAATATTGTAGCCATCATATAAATTCCACAGCAGGCGACGTGAAAATAAATTGTGTGAACACAAATATCCGACCCGCTTCTTCAATTTTGTTACATATATTCAGCGTAACATATTAACATCTGAGGAGAGGCATATTAGACAACACTCGAAATGCTGTTAACCGGTGAGTAAAAACCGCAGGCAACCATTTTTTCAAGGGTGGTGTCGGATTCAGACAAACTGATTTGGCCTGATGCAAAAGAGGCTTTCAGAATGCCAACAGTTCCGGTAACCGGGATTTTCATTTTCAAGCACTGTTTTCGGGCCGCGCGATCATCGGTAACGACAATGGCTGATTGTATTTTTGCCGCCGCCAGAATAGATGCTTCTCCCCTGCCAAGGTGTCCGACCAATTCAAGAAATAATTTATGTTCACTGGAGCTTAAAGAGTGAACATCAAGAACCTTCTTTGCCAAAAGTTTCTCAACTGTGCTCAGTTTTGGCAAAGCGACAACTCCGTTGACAATCTCGTCATAAACCGCTCTGGTTATAAATCCCTTACCGAGATATCTTTTTTCAAGAATGTGATGGGCGTCGACAAGCAGAAAATTACTGAGCACAACCGTATCAAAAAACCATTTTTTTTCAGGCATTTTTCAAGTCATCATCGATAAATTGAGTATTTTGTGGGATGTCATGTTCAAACAGCCATTGACGCATAGCAAAAACATTCATACCCATCTCTTCGGCAAGCTTGCCGAGACTGATATAGCTTCCCCGATAGGCTTCCAAAGCTCGCTTTTGAAAATCGTTTAAACTCAGCAACTCAAGCTGATAACAGGATAGAACGGCTTGGCGAACCAGTTCACCCACAGACGTTTCCCGTTTTAAGGAAAGAGCTTTTAATCCTTTGGCAATTTCAGGCCTTACCTTTATGTGAATTGTTGAACTCTGCATTACCATCACCTCGCAACACATTTTTTAATGCCGCCATAAAAATCTAACCCATAAAACTTGTACAAGAACAGGTATATGTATAGCTTATCGTGTAAAACAATATAAGTCAAGTTGTAACTATTCCTGTTTGTCCAGTAGCCGGCGAATTCGGCTGAAAATCTCATCAAAATTATATGGTTTATTGATAAACTCCCCATTACTAAGAATATCTTTATGGATACTCTCATCCAAATATCCGGAAGCAAAGAGGATGGCTATATCAGGATATATCTCTTTAATTTTTTCGCTAAGTTCTTTACCCCCCATCAAAGGCATAACCACATCAGTAAAGAGCAGGTCTATACTGCCTTTATAGCTTTTGGCTTTTTCAAGCGCTTCTCTCGGCCATCCGGCGCCGCAATCACTTGATAGCCTTTCTGCCTGAGCTTAAGCTTAACTATTGCTTTGATGTTCTCATCATCTTCGGCCACCAGTATCACTTCCGTTCCGCCAATCGATAATTCAGATTTTGCGTCCACCAGCTTGTCGACACCTCCATTTTCATTCATAACTGGCCAATAGATTTTGAATGTGGTACCTAACCCAGGTTCACTGTAGACGTAAATGCTCCCGTCATTCTGTTTGACTATTCCATAGACCGTCGCCAGACCCATACCAGTCCCTTTACCCACAGCCTTAGTGGTATAAAACGGTTCAAAAATATGGTTTAAAACCTCCTTGCTCATACCGCTGCCATTATCGGAAACCTCTAAGAGCAGATGCTGTCCGCGAGAACTTCCTTCATGAAGTAAAATATAATTTTTATCCAGATAAACCTCGGAAGTGGAAACTTTAATGACCTTATCGACAATTTCGGGGTGACTTCTAAGAGCATCTCTGGCATTGACCACCAGGTTGACAACAATTTGGTTCAGTTGGCCTGGATCAGCAAAGATTTTTCCAACCTGAAGATCCAATGACGTTTCCAGTCGAATATCTTCACTGATCAAACGTCCCAGCATTTTCTTCATTTCATCAAGCAAGCTGTTGATATTGACTACTTGCGGAAGGATTTTCTGGTTGCGGCTAAAAGCCAGAAGTTGTTTGGTCAGATGGGCCGCCCGTTCTCCCGATTTCAGTATTTCCTGTACATTCTGCCAGGTTTCACTACCCTCTTCCAGATCATCTAAAACTATTTCAGAATAGCCATAGATGGCGGTCAGGATATTGTTAAAATCATGGGCAACGCCGCCAGCCAAGTTGCCGATAGATTCCATCTTTTGGGCCTGGATGAGTTGAGCTGCAAGTTTTTTCTGCTCCGAGATGTCTTTGGCCACATGGGCGATGTGTGTGAGTTTACCCCTTTCATCAAATACCGGAGCCGCCGAGACCAAAAAAGTTTTCCCTAATTTCTCGTGCTCCATCTCCCGGTTATAGGGTTTAAAGTTATCCTTTGTCTCCAGAAGCGGACAATTATGGCAGGGTTTATCCAGGCCCAGAAAAAGTTCATAGCAATGGTGTCCAAGAATCTTGTCTAAGGGAAGACCAAGAATAACACCTGCCGCTTGATTGGCTTTTACTATGCGTAGGTCAGTGTCCTGAAGGGTGACAATATCAACAAAAGAGCTAAAGGTTCTTTCCCACTCCTCTTTACTCTGACGCAATAGGTTTTCCGTTTGCTTTCTCTCTCTTATATCTCTGATAATGCTTATTACTTTTACGACTTTCCCATCTTGGCGGAAAAAAGTTGTTGTAATCTCGCTTGGGAAAACCTCACCATTTTTGCGTTTCAGTTGCTGTTCAGCTGTAACAATTTCCTGTTCTTGTTCAATTGCCTGCCTAAATTTCCTGCCAAAGTCTAAAAATCCTTCTTGGCTGGAATAGAATATATCGGTTTTCTTGTCGAGGCACTCTTCAGGGGTATAGCCAAAAATAGTCTCAACCGCCGGGTTAACGAATTCAACTACCCGTTCCGGTATTTTTACGGAAAATATTGCCTCTCCCAGAGAGTTAGTAAGTTTTTCAAGAAAGTTTTTTCCTTTCCGCAATCCCTCCTCGGTTTTTTTCAGTTCTTTGCTGCGTTCTCGTATAATCCGTTTCAGGCAGTGGTTAAAGTAAATCAGCAGCGTTATTCCAGCCATGACAAACAAGATGACTGCAATCCATATAAACCTGTACAAACGGGTCAAATCAAGCTCAGGATTGGGATTGTAGATAAAACCGTCAAGACTATAACCTGGCTCAACCATGCCTAATTGGACATAGGTCTCGGCCATATAGCGCCAGCGTCCGGGATTCATGTGGCCGATCTCAATCAGCTCAGGCATGATGAGAGGACGCATGGCCTCGGCCTCAAAATGGAGATGGTCAAGGCTTTTGGCAACCTTATATTTACGCTTAAGTAGATCAATTATTTCAGCAGGGTGGGCCATAGCATATTCCCAGCCCCGCAATGAGGCTCGGCGAAATCTTTTTACCTGATCCGGGTGGGTTCTTAGTTTTTGCTCGGACGTAAAGAGCGTATCGCCATAAAAATCAATGCCGTAAGTAGTTAGTTTGATAAGTGTCGCAGGAATATTTTGTTGTTTTAGATAGTATGGTTCATTCGTTATATAGGCATTGAAAACATCGGTTTTCCCCTCCAGCAGATCATTAACATCAAAACTGCTGGGAACAATCTCAACCTGATCCGGCGTGATACCTTCGTTGCGAAATACAGCCAGATATTCAGCTGCGTCATTTCCCGGCAACATCATGACTCTGCGACCGATCATCTCTTGCGGGGTGCTGATCCCGGACTCTTCTTTGGCCAAAAAAACAATGGCAGAATGTTGAAATTCAGCGGCGAGGGCGACGAGGGGCATACCATGCAATCTATGAAGCAATAATTCTGAACTGGCGACACCGTAATCAGCTCGACCGGCAAGAACTTCACCAACCGGACGCCGGGCTGGACTGCCGCTGTTTACAGTTACGTTGAATCCGGCACTCTTATAATAATTTTGCTCAATAGCGGCGTAATATCCGGCAAACTGGAACTGATGAAACCAGGGTAACTGGAGGGTAATTTGCACGAGGTTGTTCTTTTCAGCCACCGACTGAGTGTTTCCCGGTTGTGACGAAACCATAATTAAACAGGTTGCCATCACTATAACCAGAGAACAGCGGCCAACCGACCCCGACAAAAGCTGAGTAAACAGCCTGTTTAATGATCTGATGAAATTCATGACATCCTCCTGCTTCAGCAACAAAAATAGCTGTGCTACTTTTTTAAAGCAACCCGGTTACCTGTTGAAGATTCTTATCCTGGAAAGCTATGGTTATTTCATATATTAATTCTAACCGACTGAAATATTTAAGTCAAATTTGATGAATCTTTATTGGTTATCCCTGATTTTCAATACCATCCCGATGATACCGAGCAATTTCGGCAACCCTCTTTTTCTGAAGCCCGGCCTTTTCAGCAAATTGCACCCAATTACGCACAACCTCAATAATTTCTTGAATAATTTTTCCCGGCATCGGCAGACTGATACTCTCGCCCACAGCTATGAGATCGGCCAGTTGAAATTTATCCCGCTTGCCATTGATACTCATTTGGTGCTGGTTTGTCCATTTTCCTGACGGATTAT
>JAGGWR010000195.1 GCA_021163445.1 Candidatus Tharpella aukensis | reverse complement strand
AGATATCACAAATCACACCCGAATGGTCAGCAGCCTCTACCATCGCAAACAAGAAACCTATTCTGAAAATAAAATATTTCCCTATGCAACCCTGAACCATCTGCGCGAAGATCTAATCGCCAAAGCCCGAAAAGTCGCCGGCATTCAGCGTAAAGACCATCCTTGGCTCTCAATGACGGATCAAGAACTTTTGCAAAGTGCTCAACTTTACCAAACCAATCTTGAAACCGGAAAAAGTGGCGTCACACTGGCGGGAATTCTTCTTCTCGGCAAAGATGAAACCATCCTTTCCGCCGTCCCTCATCATCGTACCGACCTGATTTTACGCCGCATCAATCTTGATCGCTATGATGATCGTGACGATGTCCGCACCAACCTGATTGAAAGCTACGAACGGATTATGGCATTTATCGCCAAACATCTGCCTGATCCATTTTATTTAGAGCATGACCAACGTATCAGTATCCGTGATGCCATTTTCCATGAAGTTGCTTCAAATATCCTGATTCATCGTGATTTCATGAATCCGTTCCCGGCCAAACTAATCATCGAATACGATCAAGTGCGCACCGAAAATAGCAACAAACCTCATGGTTTTGGTCTCATTGACCCGGAACATTTCTCGCCGTTCCCCAAAAACCCGGTCATCGCTAGATTCTTTAAAGAGATTGGTCGCTCTGATGAACTTGGCTCTGGTGTCCGTAATTTGGTAAAATACAGCAAAGCCTACGGTGGTAATGAGCCCAAACTTGAAGAGGGTGATATTTTCCGCATAACCATCAAAGTGCCAAGAACAGAGAGCCTGTCTGTACCCAAGTCCACTTCTGAAAATAAAACTTTGCCCCCAGCACAGCCAGAGTCACAGCCAGAGTCGTTGACAGAAAGAGTTCTTGTTCTGCTAAAAAAAAGCCGTCTATCAAAATCAGAACTGGTTACAGAACTTGGCCAAAAAAGCGCCTCAGGTCAATTAAACAAGATTATTCGACAACTCTTACAAGAAAAAAAGATTGAATACACCATCCCCGAAAAACCCAACAGCCGCTTGCAGAAATATCGCTTAGCAACTAAATCTAATCACTAGCCACTAACAAAAAAGGTGTTAGCATGAAAGTAACCTCCATTTACACCAAAAACCGTGGCCCCGATTGCCCTGTAATTGTTGAGAGGATTACGAAAACTTGAGATTAATTGGTATGCTGTCCTCAATTTTTGAACGCGGATTGGTAGGGAGGAAATTATGGTTCACGGGATAAACGATTTAGCTAATGAAGTGGATAACACGTTACTGAAAGATATTCGGGGCATCATCTCTCAGGCACGATCGTTGACACTGAGAAGTGTAAATTCTTTACAAGTATTCTCAAATTACCTTATCGGTAGGAGAATTGTCAAAGAGGAACAAGGCGGAGAAGCACGAGCTGAGTACGGGAAAGGCATATTGAAGAAATTGTCCTCTGAATTATCCAGGGAATTCGGACGTGGTTACTCAATAAGCAATTTGGAGAACATGCGAAAGTTTTATTTGAGCTACTCTTCGCTCATTGAAGAAAAATCCCAAACAATGTCTGGGATTTCTGGATCTGCAACTCCTCAAACCAGGTCTGAGGAATTGAGCCTGACCCGAATTTCGCAAAGTACGTCTACGAAATTGCCTTTAAGCTGGTCGCACTATCTTTTTTTGATGGGAATACACCTGGGGGATGAACGACAATTTTATGAGGTTGAAGCTGAAAATCAAAACTGGTCGCTGCGGGAACTCAAACGCCAATTCAATTCAAGTCTCTATGAACGATTAGCATTGAGTCGGGATCAGGCTGGCGTAAAAAAGCTCTCTGAAAAAGGACAGTTAATTGAAAAGCATGCTGACGTAGTCAAAGACCCTTATGTACTTGAGTTCCTGGGCTTGGATGAAAAAAGCCGCTACTCAGAAACAGAGCTGGAAACAACCATCATAAACAAATTAGAGCATTTCCTTCTGGAGTTGGGCAAAGGCTTTCTGTTTGAAGCACGGCAAAAGCGGTTTACTTTTGACGAGGAACATTTCTTTGTTGACCTGGTTTTCTATAACCGCCTTCTTCGTTGCTATGTGATCATCGATTTGAAAATCGGGGAGTTGAAGCATCAAGATCTGGGACAGATGCAGATGTATGTCAATTATTTCGACCGACATGTGAAGTTGGAAGATGAGCAAGCAACCATTGGTATCATTCTCTGCAAGAAAAAGAAAGATTCTTTAGTCGAAATCACCCTTCCTGAAGGTGCCAATATCCACGCTTCAAAATATCAAACCTATCTTCCTGATAAAGAGACCCTAAAAAAGCAACTTGAAGAGGCACAGCAGGACTGGGAGGCACAGCATGAGGAGTAGTCTCAAGAAGATATTGGGGTCGAAGAAGTAATTGGGGTCGGAACAAAATATTTCTGGACAATTTAATTTTACTCTGTTTGACCCCAATTAATGCAACAGTCGCCTGCAAAAATATCGGTTAACGAATAAAGGGCAAAAATAATGAATATCAAAGAATTGTAAAAACGTACATCCACAGGTGAAGATAGCCGTCATCAATTTAAAGCAGATGAGCTGCCCACCAAGGCCGGTGTGGATAAGCTGGACAAATTACGCTTTAGAGATTTTTTGCAGGAGACTTACCAGCAAAATTTGCCTGAAAATGAGCATGAGTTAACAAAATTGTTGCAGAATATGAACCTGGCTGCAGATAACGGCAGACTCAATCTTGCCGGAGTATTGCTGTTTGCGGAAAAACCAGAATGGATCAAGCCCCAGTTTGTTATCAAGGCGATCAGTTACCCTGGTAATGAAATTCATTCGACAAAACATCTTGACACAGAGAATTTTACCGGTTCTCTGAGAAATAATTTTGATAATTCTCTTGCCATCACAGTCTCAATAAGAATGTTCACGAAACCGTTTGCGCTTTTGCAGGACATTGTTGCTGGGCGTTAATAACTTCAGTCCGGTTAGCGGCATAGTGTCAGACGCTAAAAGTTGACTCAGTGACAGAGTTAGGGGTAGAGTTAGAATATAAAAAAACAGAGAGGTTTATTAAAACAATGAAAGTAAAAAAAATAGAACTCAATAATTTCAGAGCGTTTAAGCATCTTGAAATAAATTTCAATAACCATTTAAATGTTTTTGTTGGTGTCAATGGTGCAGGTAAAAGCAGTATCCTTGATTCCCTGGCTATTTTGCTTTCCCATTTAATCGGCAAGATACAATCATCGCGTAGTACAGGCCGCAAGTTTTCTGATATGGATATTCGTCTTGGTACTTCTGAAACCGTAAATACTATTGATTTGTCGTACAAAAAGAAGAATATTAGCTGGACAAGCACCAAGACCAGGCGAGGTAGAAAAAAACAAGCCACGTCAAATAGTACCCAGATTAAGGAACTGGTCGAATTTATCCAAGCTGAACAGGAACAGGATGAAAATACAGGTTTTCCGCTTGCGGTTTATTATGCGGTCAACCGTGCGGTTCTTGACATACCGCTACGCATCCTGAATAAACATCAATTTGATCAATTAGCAGCTTATGACCAAGCATTAACCGGCAAAGGAACTGATTTTGGACGGTTTTTTGAATGGTTTCGCAATCAGGAAGACTTTGAGAATGAACAGCGTCTTCATCCCACTGAAAACAAACTGAACGAACAAAATGACATACAAAAGCACTTGGAATACAGAGACCCGCAGCTACAGGCGGTTCGCGAAGCCATTCATACATTATCCGGCTTTTCAGATATTAGAGTGGTTCGTAACCCATTGCGTATGGAGGTTAGGAAAGGAGAGCAAATTTTAGATGTCAGGCACCTGTCCGATGGCGAGAAGTGTCTTTTCGCTTTGGCTGGTGATCTTGCTCGGCGGCTTGCGATAGCCAATCCAGCCTTAAGTAAACCACTGGAAGGATCAGGAATTGTTATCATTGATGAAGTTGATCTGCATCTGCACCCAGAATGGCAACGGAAGATAATTCCAAATTTACTCAAGACTTTTCCTGGCTGTCAATTTATACTCTCAACACATTCACCACATATTATCACACATGTAAAACCTCAAAATCTATTTTTTCTAAAACAAACTGAAACTGGTATTACTGTAGAAAAACCAAATGAATCATATGGTAAAAATGTTGATCGGGTGCTGGAAGATCTGATGGGTCTCTCAACTACCAGACCGACTCAGGTAAGTAATCGACTGCATCAGATTTTTCTGGATATTCAAGCTAAACGGTTACAAAGTGCCAGGGAGGGGATAAATTCTCTGAAACAAGAGATAGGAGATGATCCTGAATTGGTCAAGGCCGAAGTTCTCATCAAACGTATGGAGATAATCGGCAAATGAAATATATTATGAAAAACGAAGAGCCGCTAAAGTTTTCGGACTGGAAGGCTTTAAAGAATGCTGATTGGCAACCAACTTATGCTGATTTACGTGGAGATGAAAAAAAAGCTGTTAAAAATAGTCTGATGGCTGAACAAGGCTATATCTGTTGTTATTGTGAACGACGATTAATCGATGTTGACTCTCATATTGAGCATCTGAAACCTCAAAGCAATCCATCTGTTAACCCTTTGGATTATGGCAATATGTTATGTTCTTGTCAGAATCAGTTGGAGAAAGGCGATCCTCGGCATTGTGGAAATCGAAAAGGTGATGACTGGATTTTGATCACTCCTCTTACGGATAATTGTGAAGATTTTTTCACCTTTACCCATGATGGTAAAATTCAGGAACCCGCGCAAGGTGATACGGTGGCACGAGAAACCATAAAGATACTCGGATTGGATATGCCAAAGTTAAATGATGCACGAAAAAAAGCGATTGAACCCTTTCTTGATGAAGACCTTGATATTGATGATATTGCCAGGTTTGTTTCTGGTTACCTTGAAAAAGATACTCAAGGTAAATTCAGTGAATTCTGGACAACGATCAATTGTTTGTTTGGTGAGCTGGCATTATGAACAACAATATATTACAGGCATTAGAGAAACTTTTTGAGCGGCATCGGATTGTCTTCTGGTACAACAATAAGAGTGAAATGCGAGATGAGTTTGCTGGGCTTGATTTGCCGACAGTTGAGAAAGTTGAAATCGACAATAATGAGTTTGCTCTGAAGTATCGGATGTTGAGACAGGAGCCGGAGAGTAAATTTCTCCTCTACCATAACGGAGCGGCACCGGATGATCTGGATAATTGGCTTCTGGATATTGAGTTGTCGCACGGTGTTTTTTACGCTGACCAGGTAACTATCTGGTTAAACGAACTTGAGCTGGGGCTTGAATACAGTGATTTGGTTCAAGAACATGCCGCTTTTTTCAAGGCTGCAAAACGCCGTGAAGCTTTCAAAACCAAAATTAAAAGCAGTGATAAACCGGAACAACTGCGACTTGCCATGCTGGCGATCTGTTGCGGCAGCGAAGCCCGGCTTGATGTTATCTTGGAAAGTTTACTATCTGAACTGGCCTCTGCCAAAGATGACAAGAGCAAACTTATCGAACGTTGCGGCTTGCAGAAATATCTCTGGAAGAGGATTGAACGAACCTATGGTTATCAGTCTGACACTCCCGGCCTGAAGGATTTTGTCATTGAACTTTTCCGCTCCTGTTATGAATGGAGTGTCGACAAGGGTGATCAAGCCATAAGTGATCGCCAAATTTTTCTCAATCGCTGGAAAGATAGCGTTCATCATGGTGAGGCTTTTGCGAAACTTTCAGATGAGTGTGCGGAATCTTTAAACATTGAAAACGACCTGCAACAGCGTGACCTGAAAGAGTTACAGGAGATCAACTATTTTTGCCTTATTGATCGTCGTATTCTCATTCTTTTGATTACCGGAGTCAGTGCCCGCACGATATCTTTTGATGAATGTACGGCGATAGTGCGAAAGCGGCGGACAAGCCATTGGTATCATGAATTTGCCGATATTTTCGAGGCGATTTATTATGCCGCCCAACTTTTACAACATTTTCATAAAATTAACCTAGATATTGATTCAGCAGCAACTGCACTACAAAAATATACTTTACACTGGTACAAGATCGATCAACTCTATCGAAAATTTATCTACCATAGTCTTGAATCTGGACAAACTACGCTGTTACAGGAACTTTCCGGCTTAATTGAAAATCTTTACAGCAATACATTTCTTTTAACTGTCAACGACAACTGGCAGCAAATTGTTGACAAGCTGAAGTCCTGGCGGGTTTCCGACATCACTGCTCAGCAGGACTTTTTCCACGCCCGTGTGCAACCTTTTCTGGACAAAAACAACAAGGTAACAGTCATTATTTCAGATGCTCTACGCTATGAAATCGGTGATGAACTGGTCAGTCTGATAAGTCGTGAAGATCGCTACGCAGCCGCCATTGACCCCATGCTGGCGATGTTGCCAAGTTTCACCCAACTAGGTATGGCAGCTCTCTTACCACATCAGAAATTACAATTTGCCGAAGATGGATCGGGAACCGTTCTGGCTGATGGCCAAAGCAGTCAGGGCATAAGTAATCGGGCAAAAATTCTGGCCCAAAATCCACAAGCAAGCGGTACGGCAATCAAAGCAGATGACCTGTTGGCCCTAAACCGGGATGAATGCCGTTCGTTGATACGTGGACATGAAGTGGTCTATGTCTATCATAATCGCATTGACGCCACCGGTGATAAGATAGCATCGGAAGGGCGGGTTTTTGCGGCGGTTGAAGAGACTTTACAAGAGTTGCTGAAAATCATCAAAAAACTGACCGCCGCCAATGTCAGTAATATTCTGGTGACCGCTGATCACGGTTTCATCTATCAGAACCAGACCCTTGATGAGAGTGATTT
>JAGGWR010000161.1 GCA_021163445.1 Candidatus Tharpella aukensis | reverse complement strand
TGGGTCAAAGTGCCAGAATACTTGTCATGGATGATGAGGAGATCATTCGTGAGGTGGTTTCACAGCTGTTGGAAGCTTGTGAATACGAGGTTGAAACGGCGGAAGGCGGCCAGTCGGCTATTGAGATGTACCAGCAGGCACGGGCTTGCGGAAGACCGTTTGCGGCTGTGATTATGGATCTAACCATTCCCGGCGGCATGGGCGGGGAGGAGGCGATAAAAGAACTTCTGCTTTTGGATCCTGAAGTTAAAGCTATTGTTTCCAGCGGTTATGCCGATGACCCGATTATGGCAAATTATGTTGAATATGGTTTTAAGGGTATTGTCTCAAAACCATATTCCATAAACCAGTTGCGGGAGGTGTTAAGCCGGGTTTTGGGAGAAGGGGGAGAGTAACCCTTATGTTATTGTAAACTTGGTGACATCTTTTTTGAGGCTGTCTGATAGTTGATGCAGGCGTCCAACGTTCTCTTTACTGTCAGCACTAAGCTGACCTATCTCTTGCGCTAGACGATTAACTTCAACTACCTCTGCGGCAATCTGTTCGGCAGCATCATTTGTAGAGGAAACATTTTCAGATGCTTCCCTGATACCTAAAGATGTTTGACTGATATTTTCAGCTATTTCTCCAGTTGCTGTGTTTTGTTGAACAATTGAGTCGGAGATTGCATAAAATGCTTCTTCAATCAGGTTTATTCCTTCTGAGAGATTATCGATATTCTGAGTAACACTTTTTGCCGAGTGTTGGATTGCCAGTAGTTTGCCGTCAATTTCAGTTGTTGAATCGGCCGTTTGCCGAGAAAGGTCTTTAATCTCATTGGCAACTACGGCAAAGCCTTTACCCGCCTCTCCCGCCCGAGCTGCTTCAATCGTTGCATTTAAAGCCAATAAATTAGTTTTGCTGGAAATTGCTGCTATACTGCCGGTCACATCTCCTATTTGGGAGGCGTCCTGATTTAGTTCCTTGATATGGGTTTGGACATTCTCAAAGGTGGCGACAGTTTTTCTGATAGTCTCTTGTACCTGCTCGACATTGCCGACAATCTCACCAATGTTAATGTTCATCTCTTCGGCTGCCGCTGCAATTGTATCCACCTTCATTGAAGTCTCAGACATTGATGAGGTGACTGAACTCATGTGGGTGGAGCTCTCCTGGGCCGCAGAGGTGACGGTTCTGGTTTTAGCCATAGTGGTTTCAGCCCCAGCTTCCAACGTGTCGGAAACTTGATTCATCTCGCTGCCAACTTCAGTTAGAGTGGAGACACTTCTCTGAATGTCATGAATCATACTCTTCATGGAGTTGACCATATTGTTGAGCGCTTTTACTAGAGAGCCAAGTTCATCATTTCTGGAGCCGATGACAAGGGTTGAGCGAAGGTCGCCGCCAGCAACAAGATCGGCAAACTTGGTCGCTTGTAAAATGGGACGAACTAACATTTTTGACATGAAAAAATAGCCGCATCCGGCTGCCGCAAGGGTTGCCAAAAGACAGATGATGATGATCTGAATGATGCCCCTGCGAAGAGGAGCCATCAGCGATGCTTTGTTTTTGACCTTGGCGAGAGTAAAGAGTTGCTCCGGCTGCCATTTGATCAGCGGGAAGGTTGTGGCGGACAAAACATTATCATCAGTTACTGTGATATTGTTATCGCCGGCAGCCGATTTTTTATCAATAAAGATATGTTGTGACTGGCTCTCTGAGGTCGTCCTGAGTCCTGCAATAATTATTTCGCCGGTAACGGCGGATGAGAGATAAATATCTCTATCTCGTACCAGTTCATAAAAATGATCAAGGTTGACAGCTACACTCAAGAGAGCTTTCTCCTCTCCCATTTGGACAAAATAGTGTAGCCATAAAACCGGTCTACTCTTATTTTTCAACCAGACGGCTGACGGTTTTTCAATGGTTATCGCCTTCTTGTAACCTGGGGGGGCGGCAATCTTTTTTGCTTGTTGGGCTTTGCCATCACTGTAAGTTAAAGAGATTATCGTTCCCAGGTCTCCTGATACGGAAAATCTAAGATCTGAAAAAATTTGTCGGTTTTCTGCAAAAGTCAGCAGGACTTCAGTTAAGGTTTCAGTCCAGTATTCAATCTCATCGTTGTCTTCATCTTCGACGCCGGTTAGAAGTTTATTGACGGCCATACTCCGGGATGCAAACTCAATGTCCTGGCAGAGTCCGTCAGTGAATCTGACAAAGATCCGTTTCTGTGACTCCAAGCCAAGCGTCAAGCTCTCTTTGACGCTTTTCATCTCCTCCTGATAGCGGTCGAAACTTTGGAAGATGCCGAGAAATGAAATCGGCAAAAGGGCGAAAAAAGTTATAAAAAGAATGAGTTTTACTTTGAGGCTCATGTTAGTTCCGTTAGAATCAGGCAATTTAGGCGGGTTTTTGTAACTTCAATATTATTGGATAGGCAGCGATATGCTGATGCCACCCCTGATATCATTAAGTTCATAACCCTCTTTTGGGTGCCCGTAAGGTCCTTTTTCTCCTATCGGAACCCCATGACAACCCAGACAACCTTTTTTGATGTATATGGGCTTCATGTAGCGATACTCAGCAGCAGTTTTCTCGCTGTAACCGGCATTGGTCTGCCAGTTTTTTGCCGTAACTGCGTGCAAGCCTTTCTCTTCCCATTTATTAGGAGCATTATATTTGTTACGCTCTTTATAGTCATTTTTCCCCAAAGTTGTCTGTTTCATCTGAATGCCTGTTTTTTTATGAAATCGGTCAACTGTCAGTTGGCCGAAAACAGCCGGGATAAATTTTTTCAGTTTGACCGTGCCATCGGCCTCACTATTTATTGCCTTCTGAAACTTAGCCGTTGTTATCCTTCCAGCTTGCAAAAGAGTAGTAAGTATCGGGGCGATAACCTGCGGATCGGTTTCGCCTTTTAAGGCCTTAAGTTTAAACTTTTTACCAACGCCAATTTTTTTGAACTGTTCATACGTTTTTTTATAATATGACTTGGGCAATAATTTTTTACTTTTTATTGAACCGTCGGGTTTGACATTAATTAAGGCCTGATTTTCAGCGAGTACCTCGAGCATAGATTCCTTAAGAGTGTCAAAATAATATTTTCCATCTTTCGGGGTTCCGGCTATAGAGGATGAAGCTATGAACAACACACCTAACAATAGAGCGACCAAGATTAATCCGGCTTGTTTGATTTTCATTAATATTCCCCTTTTTATAATAGGTAAGAAATAATCGTATTAACTTAATAATAGGTTGTCTCTATCATGGATGAAGGACTTTTACAACTTCAACTTCAAGTTTGAAGATGTAGGTTAGTTTTATTGCCGGAGCAGTTTCTATCTCCGGCGTCGTCTAATCCAGTTCAGGGAGCCGCTAAAGAGGACAATGAGCAGGGAGATGCCGCCCAGCGGAATAATCAACCAGTAGAGGGGGCCGATGAATTTTTCGAAGATACGTCCATTGTGGAGTTCAAAGAGAGCATTCCATAATGAGATGCGGCTTTGCGATCTGATCTCATCCGGCATGGGCAGGCGGAGTTGCAGGCGGCGGCGCAAAGGTTTGAGGCCTTCGTTATAGTCGGCAACCAGCAGGGCTTGGCCTTGTCTGACGGCGGCCCCGGTAACCATGAGAGGTTTGCCCCAGTCGGGATTGTTGCGGGTGGCTTTGCTTTTGAGCTGCATAATTATTTGTTGGCTGGTGTCCCAGAGATAGAGTCCGCTGAATGAGCCGATGAGCAGGTTGTGGTCATCAAGGGCCTCAAAAACCATTGCTCCCATGCCATGTATCGGCAAGTTCTCGGGAATTTTAGTGAAAGGGGCAGTGCCGTCAAGGGGGCCGCTGAAAAGTCCCTGTTTACTGGCTATGATGAGCTCTTTCTTCTCCTTCAGGTAGGCTGCCCGCTGGATTTGATCGGCCCAGGGATTGTTGGGGTCAGATCCGGGCATGAAATTGGCGGGGATCGTCAGGCGGACAATTGCAATCAAAAGGGGCGGTCGGACGAGGGCGCCGCTTAAAGCAATAATTGCAATGAAGAGGGCGCTGACAATGCCGAGTTTCAGGTGCCAGCGAAAATTAATGGCAAATATTTTTCCAGAAAGGAGGGTTGGTTTGCGGCGGCGTTTGCGCCAGGGGACGTACCAGATGAGTGCTCCTGAGAGGCAGATGAATATGAGTGTTAGGCCGAGAAAATCAACAAAAAGGCGCCCGGGAAGGCCGAAAATTGAGCCGTCGTGAATCTTTAAGAGCCAGCGAAAGAGCGGTACGGTTGGGGCTTCGCTCAGGTTGCGAGGCAATATCAAAGGGGTGAATGTTGGTGTCTCGTTGTCGATGTCAGCCTGATAAGCGGCACTCTTCGTAAAGGCCAGGATTCGGTTGTCAACCTGAAGCAGGTCAACCACCGACTGTTCTTTAAGTGCTGGATGGTCGACTCCATGCCAGCTCTCTTTTTGCCAGTAAAAGAGGCCGGATTTGGTGCCGGCGTAAAGGGTCTCCTGATCTTGCTTGGTAGCGAGAAGCAAGCTTAAGGTGTCACGTTCGTAGACGGAAACGGGAAAACCCGTGATCAGAGGGGTGAAGTTTTTTCCTTGATTTAGACTTTGCCAGACTCCCTCTTTGCCGCCGACGTAGAGAATATTGTCATGATGCGTGGAAAAAACTGCATCGCGCCAGCTCATTCGATTCCAATTGCGGTATTGATAATTGGCTGGCATTATCTGGTTTGATAGAGAGTATTTTTTTATGAGTTGCGGGTGGTTTAAAAGAACTCCGCTTAACGCCATCCAGAGACAGAAAATGAGAGCCATGAGGCCGATAATTTTGTGGAGTCGTTGTGAGATGGTTTTACGCATAGAGAAGTTGCCTGTATGGTTTTTCGCAGATTGCTTGTGGAAACCGGTCGCTTTCATACCTTAGCCCGACTTCTGTTGTCAAGACCTTGCCTTTTTAGGTTGCGATGGTTATTGTAAGCTGACTTCTTCTTTACATTTTCAGACTA